>CALATR010001191.1 GCA_937891875.1 uncultured Pseudomonadota bacterium
CCACTGCGACAGCTGCGCGTCGCCGTCGTAGGCGTACAGCACCATGCCCTCGACCCGCTCCCAGGTCACCTCCGAGGCCTCGAGCGAGCCCCAGCTCAGGGCGAACCCGCTGCCGTGCACGTCCTCGACCCGGACGCGCTCCAGCATGGTGTGCCCCCATCGCTGGCGGAACATCGGCGTTCGACGCGCAGGATCCCAGATGTTCGACAGGGTGGCGTCCCGGATCTCCACGTCCGAGCGGTCCAGGTGCATCACGCCGAGGCCACCCGGGGTCCGCGGGCCGACCCGGAAGGACACGTCCTGGATGTCCAGCCCCGCGAGGGTGCCGGCGACGCCGTCCAGGTCGATGAGGCCCGAGCCCAGGACGGAGTAGCCGCCGGTGGGCCCGGTCGCGTCGTGGATGCTGAACCCGTCGGTCTGCAGGGTGCCGCCGAGCAGCTGCAGCACGGCCCCGTCGACGATGTGCGCCTCGTCCATGCGCAGACCCTCCACGTGCACGTCCTCGAGCAGGATGTCCGCCTGCTCGCCGTGCACGAGCAGGCCGCTCACCGAGCCCGATCCGACGAGCACGTCCACGTCGACCCGGTAGAGCCCGAGCGAGCCGCCGACGACCCTGGCCACCGCCCCCTGCTCCGCCTCGGCGGGATCGAGCCGCACGTCGTGGAACGCGAGGTGTCCGCCGGTGAGGTCCAGCATGCGTTCGTCGCCCACGAGCACGGTCTTGTCGCGGCCCTCGCCGTACACCGAGACAAAGGTGTCGCTGAACGTCGACGACAGCTCCCAGGTGCCCGCGAGCACGCACACCCGCCCTCCCTCGGGGGCCGCGCGGATGGCCGCGTCGACCGTGTCTCCCGGCAGGCCGACCATCTCGTCGAAGCCGAGCTTGCGGTCGCAGTCCTGGTCGATGAGGTCGCACAGCTCGACCGCGCCGGGGTGCACCGCAGGGTCTTCGTCGTCGCAGTCGTCGCGGGTGCGGGAGGCGCCCGCGGCCAGCTCGCACGCGGGGTCGAGGGGGGTGCCGGCGTGACCGTCTCCGTCGGCGTCGATGAAGGAGACGAAGGCATCGCTGGCGCCGGCGAAGGGGTCCCCGTCGCAGTCGCGGTCCAGCGGCTCGCAGGTCTCGGGCGCCTCGGGGTGGGTGCCGGGGTCGTCGTCGTCACAGTCCCCGGAGACGTCGGTCAGCCCGGAGGTCCGGGTGCACACCTCCACCTCCTCACCGCCGAAGCCGTCCCGGTCCGCGTCGACCCACAGGGTGAGGGGGTCGGCGCAGTCCGGGGAGTCGCTGTCACTGTCGCTGTCGACGCCGCCATCGGGCCCGGTGCAGGCAGCCAGCACGAGCACGAGCAGCAGACGCGACATCGGAACCTCCCTGTGCGCGAGCCTCGACGGGGGCGGAGGCTCCGCGGGTCGACGCCTACGCGGGATCGTCGGCGCTGTGACTGCGGGGGGGCGCTTGTCACTGCGGTGACAAGCGGTGGAGGGGTCTCGCAGTTCCGAGGTTCAGTCTGTCCCAGGCCGGGAGTAGTGCTGCCAACCTCGTGTCGTGCACGAAGGCGGCTTTGCGTGCGAGACGGTGACGATGATCCGCCCGTCACGGCCCACCGCGTAGGTGACACAAGCTCCCTGGCTGAACGCGCAGCCGGTCGTCTCCGCGCAATCCGCTGGGGGAGGCGGCACGAGCTCCACGAGCATCTCCTGGGTGACTTCGACCTGGAGAGTGCTGCTCTGCACGCCGCGGTTCTCCATGATCCCCAGCGTCGGACGACCTGCTCGGGGGGCGCAGCCCGCCAGGGACAGCAGAAGCAGGAGCAGGAGGTTCCATCGGAGCATCATGCAACCATCGTGCAGGCAATGGGAAGTCGTGTGGACCGAGGAGTATCCTGCGCCTACGCGCTCCGGCCAGAGCCTTCAGCTGTTGGTATTCGTCCGCCCCCGTCAGGGCTGCCGTCAGTTGCTTGGCCAGCGCGGGGTCGGCCCGTGTCGATCAACCGGGTTCAGTCCGGCTCACCGAACCTCATATCCCAAGCGTCCCCTTGGCGTCGGCGGCAGTCTTCCCCGGAATATTCAGTGCTTCATCACAGCGGCGTTCGTCCCACGTCGTTTGGTCATCCATGAACGCCGCGCACTTGCATAGCCCCAGGAGTGAACCTCCGGTCGTCTCGACCCCGTCCATGGTGGACAGTATCTTCGGGCACGCCTCCGCCATCAGGGCCCGACCTTCGGCAAGCGCCTCGTCGGAGAGCGGTGGCAGCGGCAACTCAATGTGGTCCGGCTGCGCGCCGCCGGTGGATGGCTCCGGGGCGACCGCATCCGGTTCCGCCGGATTGCAGGCGCCCACGAGGAGGCAGACGATCGCTACCCCAAGAGATCTCCACAGTTGTCTTCCAGCCATTCGTCTATCCTCTTGAGTAGATCTTTCTGGTCTTCCACGGCCTTCTGGGCTTCTTGACACTTGCTATCGGACTCGCCACCGTCGTCGTCCTTGTCGATTTCTGGACCTCCACCACCACTTTCCGGCCCCGGGGGTTTCACGTCCGGGACACCCGAGCAAGCGAGTATTGCGGCGACCTCCAAGAGCTCCAGCATCTGCTGCCCCACGTCCCGCAATGTTCGGAAAGTCGGACAGCTGTCCCGAGGGTCGAAAGAGCCTGAACTGCCACCCCCCACACCAGACCCGGACGGGCCTCCCTTGTCCTTCGGGTCCTGGGACGGGTCTACGTCCCGCAATCCACGAAATCCGCCCCGTCGTGAATAAACGCGGATCGTCCGAGGATCACCGATGCTGCTTCCTCGGGCCATCACTTCACCTGCACGTTGACGACAATCTGATCCGCCGACACGGCCCCACCGCTGGTCGAGATCCGAGCCATGATCCGCGCCCACGCAGGAGTGCTACTGGCGGTGCCTGGCGTCAGCACCGACGAGATGCTGAGGTCCCCGGTGTTGCCGGGGTTGTAGTTGCCAGCGCCGAGCCCCGATACCGTCGAGGCCCCGCTGATCGCTGCGGGCTGGCCCGGACGGTTGGTGTCGTCTGCAGTTTGGATGTACCACTCGATGTTGAAGTTGGCATCTGCGTCCAGCAGGTAGCCGATGCGGACAGTCGATGTGTCCACGGACGCGAACCAGTCGCTGACCGGAATCTCTCGGGTGGCGTCTGCTTCTACGCCCGCCACGTTGACATCACCAACCACCTTGCCGCACGGCTTGACTTGGAACATGGCCGAGATGTCAGCCTGGCCGAAGCTGGAACCTGCACCCTTCTTCGCGGCAATGCCAAATCGAATCCACTGCTTGTCCGTGGGCAATCCACTGATATCCCCGAACGCATGGATGGCTTCGGTCGTGATGGCGGTGCCGGAGATCGCAGCCCAGTCTCCACGGCCTCCGTTGGTGGACTTCTGATCCGTCACCACCGTAGCAGTTTGATACGCCGGAATCGCTTCTACGCCGTCGCTGCTCTCATCGAGCATGTTCAGCCACGCGCGGACTTCCAACCCGGTAAGGGGCATCCAGTCGGTCGTGGGGAAAAACTGATACGTCGAGGTACTCAGCACAGTGACTCGCTTGAATGCGCTAAGTGTTCCGAGAGTCTTTCCGCAGGCCATCGCGATCCCCCTAGTCTGTTGGTGTGCCGTCCGCGCTTCGGGACCGAGGGATAGTGCTCCAGATCCAGCACACCCGCAATTACAGGCCGACACGGTACTCGTGTAATATACGACTGGCGCGTTCTTAGCTCGACCACAGCCCGCGCTCGATTCAATCACGGTACCGCGCGGACCCGTCGGGCGTTGAAGATCGCAGGAAGGAACCCGCGCAGGTGCCTTCCGTTCGTGGTTGGAGGATGCTAGTGTCCAAACGGAGGTACCATGGCCAGTCACACGCGCCTCATTGCGGCGGTCGCGGCGTTGCTCGCTGCCTGCTCGGCCCATGACCAGTCAATCACGATCCAGCCTCAGGAACCGCTGACGACCGATGATCTGTCCGTCGAGTTCGGCTCCGAAGGCGTGACCGTCACCGACGATCCCGGCACAGCCTGGTCGTATGACTGGTACCTCGATGGCGAGGAGCAGCCAGACCTGCGCGACCGCACCATGGTGGCAGCCACGCGGACGGCCAAGGGACAGCGCTGGGAGGTCATCGTCAGCGATGTGCGCAAGCAAGGCGAGCTGTTGGAAGGCCCGACGGACGCAGTGCTCGTCCAGAACTCCCTTCCGACGGCCACCCTCACCCTGCACCCACAGCTGCCCGACACGCGCAGCACGCTCGAGGTCGACGTCACGGGCCTCGACGCCGATCGCGACGACGTCACGTTCAGCTACCGCTGGTTCGCAGACGGCACCGCAATGGACATCGATGGCGCCTCCGTGCCGGCGGAGCTGACGCACAAGAACGAGGTGTGGACCGTCGAGGTCATCCCGGACGACGGGGAGCAGGCAGGAGA
>CALATR010001192.1 GCA_937891875.1 uncultured Pseudomonadota bacterium
ACCCCTCGACCCGCTCCCCACCGGGATAGGTGACCAGCCCCTCGCCCCACGCCAGGTTGCGGGCGTAGGCGAACGAGATCGCCGCGTCCTCCACCACCCAGCGGATCAGCGTGAGCTGCAGGCCCACTGCGGTCAGCGTCAGCAGGATCAGGATCCCCAGGTGCAGGTGCCGCAGCGGACGGCGCAGGCCGGCGTCCCGGGTCTGCTGCCAGCGCCTGCGCTCCTGCTCGGTCGGGCCCGGTGCGCGCAGGCCCAGGTAGGCGAGCCCGGCCGCGATCAGGCCGGTCCCGCCCAGGATCCCCGCCGCGGCCCAGATGACCAGCGGGGTGCCGTCCGCGCCCGGATCGGCGAGCAGACCCAGCCCCAGGAGCGCGGCCACCGAGACCAGCATCAGCCCCAGGCCACCGCGCCCGACCGTGCGCTCCGCGACGCTCGGCCGCGGCTCGGGCGCCTCGTCGGACGTCAGCGCCTCGTCCCGGTCGTAGCTTGCGAGCAGGAGCATGCCGTGCCCCGCCGATCCCAGGCCGGCCGCCGCCACGAGCAGGCAGCCGCCCCACAGCCCCAGGCTGCCCAGCAGGTCCAGCGCCCCCATGGAAAGCGAGGGAGGACGCGGATCCTGGACGCCCAGCACCACGATCGCACCGAGCAGGGCGGACAGCCCGACGACCAGCCAGAGCAGGCCGGGCGTCAGCAGTCGGGACAGGCCGGTGCGGCCGCCCACGGGGTCTCGCGGACCCTCCTGCTCCGATGCGACGTTCTCCATCGCACCGCAACTACCTCTTGCGCGGCCTCCGGCCCACCCGAGGCACGGTGTACTGCTTGTTGGTGCCCACCAAGCGCTGTCGGGTCATCATCCGACGCATGCGCTTGCGACGCACTTCCCGCCACGCTTCGTCGAGCGCGTTGAAAAGCTCCACGTTGCGGCTGTCGACCACCAGCATGCTGGCGGCGCGGCTGGCCCGCTCCAGGGGGGAGCCCGGCTCGATCTCGACGTGGTCGGGGAGCAGCTGCACCAGTCGGGCGGCCAGCCGGGGCCGGCGCGCGTCCATGGCGTCGGTGATCACCTGCTCCAGCAGATCGAGGTCATCCGAGGCCAGCCAGGCCGTCACGAAGGCGTCCTCCGCAGCGTCGTTGCGCTCCGGGAGGACGGCCAGCTCCGGCGGCTGCTGGGCCACGGCTACATCGTCTTCTTGACGGCGCCCTCGACAGCGGCGGACTTGCGGGCCGCCATCTGCTTCTTCATCTGCTCCAGCTGGGACTTGGCGGAGGCGTTTGCAGCCTTCTCCTTGATCTTCGCCAGCTTGGCGTCGAGCGAGTCACCCTGGATCTCGGAGCCGATGTCGGCCTCGGCCTGCAGCTTGTCGATGTGCTGGCGCACGTTGTCGAGCTGCTTGATGTCCGCGTCCGTCGACAGCCCGTCGAGGCTCTCCTGGATGGAGATGCGCGCCTCGGCGTTCGCCTTCTTGGCGATCATCTTCTCCTTCTCGCGCTTGAGCTTCTCGATCTCGCCCTGGAAGGAGATCAGGCCGCGCTTGGCCTCCTCCGCCTGGTCCGAGACCTTCGAGAGCTCCACGGAGAGGTCCTCGATCTCGCCCGTCAGCTCGTCCTTCTTGGTGATGAGCACGAGAGCGACCTCGTCCTCACCTTCCTCGAGGGCGACGGGCAGCTGCTGCATGACTTCACGCAGCTGCTTCTCCTTGTCCTCGAGCTCCTTCGAGAGCTTGTTGCGCAAGTAGACGATGCCACTGACCGCCTTCTTGAGTTCCTTGTGCTTCTTCACTCGCTCATCGATGGCGGACTCGTAGACCGCCTCCGGGTTGCGAGTCTCGATGTTCGAGACCCAGAGTGAGAGAAAGCCCTTCCAGATGTTTCCAAGGCGGTCAAAGAAGCCCATGCGGTCGACTCCCGGTGCCCGTTCAGCCTAGTCGCGCCCGATACCCCGGGCAAGCACACACCTTTCCTACGCACGAGGGCGCCGGTCCATTGCACTTCGGATCCGAACTTGTCCGGATCCCTCGACCCGATCCACCGAGATCGCAGGTCTGACGTACCCTTCAGCGGGGGATCGTCCCGCCGATCCACAGGCCCAGCGCCCCTCCGCCCAGGCACGCGCCGAGGGTGAGGCCGAGCTGCAGTGCCGCCTCGCCCCACGCCTGGCGGGAGATCGCCTCCAGCACGTTGACGTTGAACGTCGAGTAGGTGGTGAACCCGCCCATCACCCCAGTCCCCAGCAGCGCCATCGCCGCGCGCTGCTCTCCGACCGGGCTCGCGACGAGCACACCCAGGAGCAGGCTGCCGAGCACGTTGGCGACCAGCACGCCCCACCACCCCGGCACGCCCAGGCCGATGGCCCAGCGCAGCACGGCGCCCAGGCCGCCGCCGGCGAACACGAGCAGGGGTATGGGCCAGTTCACAGCGCCTCCGAGCGCCACACCATAGCCCCTGGCGCGCCCCCCGCGAGCCCGCTATCAGGCGCGCTCTCGCGGAGTTCGACATGCGCGGCGCTGCCTCGCCGAGCCCCCAGATCGCCTCGCTCCTGACCCTGACCGCCCTGGTCGTGGGCTCGGGCGGAGTGGTCGTGCCCGCCCACGCCGGTCCCCACGCAGACCAGGTGGAGGCCATCGAGTCCGGTCGCCTGGTCATGCCGCCGCGCACGGAGCGCCCCTACCTGCCGCCGCCCCCCACGGACCCCTTCGACCGTCCCGAGGTCAAGGTCTACGGCTACCTCGCCTACTGGGCGGACGACCTCGACACCGTGCGCTGGGACGCGCTCACCCACATCGCGCTGTTCACCGCCCACGCGACCCCGGACGGCTCGCTGACCGAGACCAGCAAGTGGGGAGACGCCGCCGGCGCGCTCTCCCGGGCGGAGCCCTACGGCGTGAAGGTGCACCTGACGGTCGCCAACTTCAACACGTCGGAGCTCTCCACCCTCCTGGGCAGCGCGACCGCACGCAACCGGCTCATCGACGCCCTGGCCGCAGAGGTCGATCGCACCGGCGTGCACGGCGTCAACGTGGACTTCGAGGGCCTGCCCGCCTCCGCCCGCCAGGACATGGTCACCTTCGTGCGGGACCTGGACGCCAGGGTCGACGAAGTGGTCCTTGCAACGCCGGCTGTCGACTGGTCGGACGCGTGGGACTACGCCGCCCTCACCGACCACGCGGACCTCTTCATCATGGGGTACGGCTACCACTGGTCCGGCTCCGACTACGCCGGCCCGGTCGACCCCCTCTTCGGCGGCGGACCGTGGAGCCGGTACTCCCTGTCCTGGTCCCGCGACGACTACGTGGCCAACGGCGCCGATCCCGAGCGGGTCATCCTGGGCCTGCCCCTGTATGGCTACGCCTGGCGCACCGCGTCGGACACCGTGCCCGCCGCCGCCCAGGCCAAGGGCGAGGTCGTCTTCTACGACGAAGGCGCCGACCTCATCGCCACCCACGGCCGCCGCCTGGACAGCACCAGCCGCACCCCGTGGGCCTGGGACGGCACCCGCCAGGCCTGGTTCAGCGACGCCGAGAGCGTGCGGGAGCGGACCGCCTGGGCGGTGGAGGCGGACCTCGGCGGCATCGGCTTCTGGGCGCTCAACTACGACGACCAGGACCAGGTGCTGTGGGAGGGCGTGCGCGCGGAGACCAACCTGGTCGTCGACGACACGGACACCGATACCGATACCGACAGCGACACCGACGAGGACACGGACAGCGACACCCGCCCCACCGGGGACCCCAGCTTCCGCGCCGACGCCGGCGATCCCTTCCTGGCCTACGTCGGCGAGACGGTGCAGCTCTCGGCCGAGTGGTCCGACGGCCCCGGCGAGCTGCGCTACCGCTGGACCCAGACCGGCGGCCCCAGCGTGCAGCTGGACGACGCGACCGCCATGCAGCCCCGCTTCCGCATCGCCGAGAGCGGCGTGCACACGTTCGAGGTGGTGGTGGGCGACGGGCAGCGGACGTCCGCACCGGCCGCCTCGTACGTGATCGCGGTCGAACCGGATCTCTCGGGCAAGGGCTGCGGTGGGTGCAGCGGGTCGGGTGCGGCCCCCTGGCTCGGGTTCGCAGGCCTCGGCCTCGGGCTGATGCTCCTTCGACGGCGTCGGCGCTGACGGGTGCGTCGCCTCACCACCCTCGCCGAAGAGTCCCGGGCCCGCACCTTCGGAGAGGTGCTGGAGTCCGAGCGGATCGAGTACCGCATCGAGACGCTGGACGAGGGCGCCGAGGTCTGGGTCCTGCGCGACGATCAGCTCGACGCTGCCCGTGACCTCCTCGACGCCTGGACCGCCGACCCGACCGACCTGCGCTTCCAGCAGGCCCAGGCGGCGGTCGCGATGCGGCGCAAGGCCAAGGCCGCCGAGCTGGCCCGCCTGCGTGACGGCCAGGCCCGCCTCGACCGCGCCCAGCGACCGGTGCGTCCGGGCCCGGTCACCATCGGCACCATCCTGGTCGCGGCGGTCATCACCTGGTTCGGCATCGGCAGCGTCACCGAGCTGGGCAATGCCCTGGTCTCCCTTCCCGACGCCGAGACCGCGCGCCTGTTCTACATCGACGATCCGGTCATCGCGACGGGGCCTGACGGGGCCTGCGTGCCCTTCCTGCACAGCATCCGGCAGGGCGAGGTCTGGCGGCTGTTCACGCCAGCGTTCATGCACTCGGGCGGCCTGTTCCACCTCTTCTTCAACGCCTACTGGTTCTACTTCCTGGGCCAGCAGATCGAGACCCGAAAGGGCAGCTTGTACCTGCTGCTCGGCGTCCTGGCGTCCGGCGTCGTGTCCATGCTGGGCCAGTACGTCTGCGGGTGGCTGCTCACCGACCCCAGCGCCTGGCTCGCCGGGAACATGCCCGACTACGGGCTCTTCGGGCGGATCTACCTGGGCGGCATGGTCGGCGGCGGCCTCTCCGGCGTGCTCTACGGGCTCTTCGGCTACATCCTCGCCAAGAGCTACGTCGACAAGTTCAGCGGCCTGGGCGTGCCCTCGTCCACGGTCGCGCTGCTGCTCATCTGGCTGCTCGTGTGCTTCGCCGGCCAGCCGGTCGAGGTGCCCCAGACCGGCCAGACCCTGACCATGGGCGTGGCCGGCAACATCGCCAACCTGGCCCACCTGACCGGCCTGTTGTCGGGCGTGCTATGGGGCCTGGTCAGCCACCGGATCCGACCCCGCTGGTGACGAGAGTGCCCATGAGACCCCTGCTCTGCCTGATCCCCCTCCTGTGCGTCGCCGCGGCGCCTCCCTCGCCCACCTTGACCGAGGACGAGCAGAAGGACCTGGACAAGGGCAAGATCGTCGTGCGGCACGAGGAGACCGACCGCGGGGGCCGGGTGACGGCCATCACCCGGGTCGCCGCTCCGCCCCGCGTGGTGCTGGACGAGGTGATGGATGTCCAGGCCCGGGTCCCCGAGAGCAGCGTGCTCACGTCCGTGGACGTCTACCTCAAGCAGGCCTCGCCCGATCTGACTGGCGCAACCTTCACTCTGACGATCCTCGGCAGCAAGACCGTGTTCTCGATCCGCTACGACTGCCACCGGGACCAGGGCTACTGCACCTACGCCCTCGACGAGAGCAAGAAGAACGACATCGTCGCGAGCGATGGCTACTACCTGGTGCTCCCCGATGGATCCGGTACCCGACTGGTGTACGCGAGCCGCGCGGACACGGGCAAGTCGATGCCCGGCTGGATGAAGCGGTGGATCGCGGGCAGCTCGCTCGAGAGCCAGGTCGACGGCATCCGCAAGCGTGCGGAATCCAGGTAGGCCGTGCACCTTGCAGACAACGACACTGTAGGCACACGCGCGTTCGGCCGACCTGCTAGTCTGTGCCCGGGAGTGGCTACTTGGTAAAGCGTGCGGCCGGACCGTTCGAGATCCTGGAGATCCTCGGGGAGGGCTCCTTTGGCACCGTGTGCGTGGCACGGGTGCAGGGAGATCCCAAGAAGCGCAAGGTGGCCCTGAAGATCCTGAAGGGCGCCTACACGCGCAACCACAAGATCCTCAACCGGACCCGGGACGAGGCGCGCCTGCTCTCCAACATCGACCACCCCAACGTGGTCCGCGTGGAGCGCATGATCGAGATCGGCGGGCGCCCCGTCGTGGTCATGGAGCTGGTGGAGGGCGTGTCCCTCGATCAGCTGCTCCTGCGGTTCAAGCAGGGGCTGCCGGCAGCGGTCGCCATCGAGGTGACCCGCCAGACCCTCATCGCCCTGCACGTCGCCTACTACGAGGCCAACGGGCCCGACGGCCGGCCGCTCAAGGTGATCCACCGGGACATCAAGCCCAGCAACATCCTGCTGTCCGTGCGGGGTGAGCTGAAGGTCGTCGACTTCGGCATCGCCAAGGGCGACTTCTCCGGGCGAGAGGCCGAGACCGAGTCCGTCGTGCTCGGCAGCCGGCCGTACATGGCGCCGGAGCGACTCGACGGCGTCAGCGACCACCCCACCGTGGACGTGTACAGCTCGGGCATGTCGCTGTACGAGCTGCTGACCGGCCGCACGATGAGCCTGTCCATCAACCCGGTCACCCACGAGCAGGCCATGAACCGCCAGCTCGGCTACCTCAACGTCGAGGGCATGACCGACGCGGGCCTGGAGGACCTCCGGGGCATCATCCGCCGTATGTGCGCGTATGACCGCGACTACCGGCCATCGTCACTCGAGGCCGCTCGCGAGCTGGAGCAGTGCCTCTACGCGATCGACAGCCGCTTCCGCCTGGGCCTCGAGGAGTTCGCGCGCACGACCGTCCTGCCCATCTACGAGTCCCGCCCGCGGATCCGTCCCGAGGACGCCGTCAGCGACGAGTCCGAGTCGGACTTCATCCGTGAGGTCACGGGCCAGGTGACGGCGCCGACCATCACGACGGCGACCACCACCCGCTGGGCACCCTACGTCTTCATCCTCGGCCTGTCCGTGCTGGTCGCGATCCTCGGCACGCTCGCCATCGTGAAGTTCATGTCCTCGGCCACGCCCCAGCCAGCCCCCCTGGTGCCGGCGGAGCTGCAGCCCGCAGGCAATCCGGGCGCCATGGTCACGCCGGAATCTGCCGGTTCGAACGACGGAACCACCGGCACTGCCACCCCGCTGCCCACCGAGCCCGCGCCGGTCGAGGCGGCCACGCCCGTGAGCAGCGACCCCGCCGCATCGGCGGTGGTCGCCGGCAGCAGCGCGGTCGAGGACTCGCGACCCGGTGAGGACGCCGCAGGACCCGGTGAGGGTGGCGCTGGACCCGGTGAGGACGCCGCAGGAAGCGCCCAGCCGGAGACACCCGCGAGCACGACGGAGGAGCCCGGCGACGCCGAGGCTGGCAGCGGGACGGCCGGGGAGACGATGCCGCACACGGCCGTGCGCGACATGCCCCCCGTGGCTCTGGTGCAGATCGAGTTCCACATGCCGCCGGACGCGCGCAAGGCGACCCTGGGTCCCCACACCATCAACGTGTCCAGCTACGTCGACCTGCCCCCCGGCCCGGCCACCGCGCGGATCAGCTTCCGCAACCGCACCATCGACTGCCCCTTCGACGCCCAGCCCTCCGGCATCGTCCGCCTGGTCGAGGACCGCCTGCACGTGACCGGCAAGCCGTCCGCCAAGTGCACGACCGTGGAACCGTGACTCCGCTCGCTGCGCTCGCTCCGCGCTTCGTCGGGACGCTGCGCGCCCTCCTCACCTGACTCCCTGACCCCGCTCGCTGCGCTCCGGGACTCCTCCGTGGCCTCCCGGGGTTGAAGCCGCCCGCTGCACGCGTAAGGTGCGCCAGCCGGAGGATGTGGCCGGATGGCGATGATCGAGGCCCAGGGACTGACACGACGCTATGGCCCGACGCTGGCCATCGACGACCTGTCGTTCTCGGTGGAGGCGGGCCAGCTGGTCGGCTTCCTGGGCAAGAACGGCGCCGGCAAGACCACGACGATGCGGATCCTCGCCGGCTCCCTCGCCGCCAGCGACGGCACCGCCACCATCGCCGGCCTCGACGTCGATCGGGACGCGCGCAAGGTGAAGGCGCTGGTCGGCTACCTGCCCGAGGTCCCGCCGCTCTACACGGACATGACCGCCCGGGCCTACCTGCGCTACGCCGCCCGACTCAAGGGTGTGTCCGACGCCAACGCCGCGGTGGAGCGCACCATCGGCCGGGTGGGGCTGGGTGACTACGCCGGACGCATGATCGGCAAGCTCTCGAAGGGCTACCGCCAGCGCGTCGGCATCGCCCAGGCCATCGTGCACCAGCCCAAGGTGTTGATCCTGGACGAGCCGCTGTCCGGACTCGACCCCGCCCAGCGCCGTGAGATCCGCGATCTGGTCGCCGAGCTCGCCCGCGGGGAGACCACCGTCCTGCTCTCGACCCACGTGCTGCCCGAGATCGAGGCCATCTGCGACCGGGTCATCGTGCTGGACGGGGGTCGCCTGGTCGCCCAGGAGGCCATCGCCGACCTCGCCGGCATCCAGCGCCGGCTGCTGGTCCACGTCGCCCGGCCCGACCCCCGCCTGCGGGCGGCCCTCGCCGCGGTGGAGAACGTGGAGGATGTCGTCGAAGAGTCGCCTGGAAAGTACGTGATCGGTGCGTCGGCCGACGTGCGTGAGGCGGTCGCCCGGGTCGCGGTCGAGGGTGGGCTCCTGGAGCTGCGCCCGCGGGAGAGCCTCGAGGACGCGTTCCTGCGCCTCAC
>CALATR010001193.1 GCA_937891875.1 uncultured Pseudomonadota bacterium
AGGACTTCCAGCCTGCAGACGATCAGGTCCGCGAGCTGACCCGGGCGCTCGTACGGGCGACCGAGGACGGGGAGCGGGCGCGGCTGCTGGAGGAGCGCGGCGGCCTGCTGGCGGCTCGCGGGGCCCACGCGCTCGCCGGTCGCGACCTGCTGCGGGCGGAGGAGCTCGATCCGGAGCAGGCGGGCCTGTCGAGTCCGGTCGGTCGCGCCCTGCGCCTGGCCCGGGAGCGCGAGCTGTACGGTCCCGATCGCTGGCGCGCCGAGAATGCCGCCTGGATCCCCATCGATGGCAAGACGACCGCCGCCGATCGGGCGCGCATGCAGGCGGCGGCGCGGGGGGACTACCTGACCGTTGCGGCCAGCGCCGAGGGTGCGGAAGCGGTGCGCTGGTGGCGTCGTGCCCTGCTGGGCGGGCAGATCCCCGACCCACGCCAGCGGCTGCAGGCCTACCTGCTCGCCAGCGCCCTGCCCGAGCATCCCGGCCTGTACGTGCTCATGACCGGCTCGAGCTGGGACGGGGTGCACCTCGTCCGCGGGGCCGGTCGCCGCAAGACCGTGCCCTGGCCCCTCGAGCGCGATCCCGACGAGGACCTGCTCTACCCCGACGCCTGGCCCGCCGATCGCATCGTGCCGCTGCGCCGGGGCTGGCTCCTCCGCGTGCCTGCCCGCCGGGAGGGGCGCTCCATCTCCGTGCGCTGCCTGGTGCGCGCCCTCGGCACCCGCGGACCGTGTCGGGTGATCGCCGAAGATGCCGCTGGAAACCAGCTCACCTCCGAGCTGATCTCCGGCTGGGGCGCCCCGGAGGTGCTGTGGCTGCCCCCCGGTCCCGCCACCTACCTGCGCCTCGACGAGCCCTACGGCGCCCGCGCCCAGCTGCTGTGGACCACCACCGGCGAGGTGCCCGGCGTCGAGCGTCTCGCCTGGGAGGCGCGCCCCGGCCAGCCCCTCACCGCCACCGTGCTCGGACCGACCGCGTTTCGCGCCGACGTGCGCCCGCTGGGCAACAGCCCGGTCAACGTGCGGGTCGTGGTCGGCGATCTGGTCGTGACCCAGCGGGTCGAGGACGAGGGCCAGGTGGTCGTGCCCGCCGATCGCGAGGGCCCGGTGACGGTGAAGATCTACGTCGACCGCAGCGCCTGGGTCCGCCTGGCCTCCCGCCGTCCTGCCCGGGGCGGCCCCACCCCGACCGATGATCGCCGCGCCGTCACCCGCGCGGTCGCCCGGGTGGAGCCGCCGCCGGAGCAGGAGCTGGCGGTCGCACCCCTGCCCGCGCCCCAGCCGGCCATGCCCGCGGGGATCCCGGCGCGCACGTGGTTCGCCGAGCTGGTGGTCGGCTCGGCCGAGTGGACGCCCGCCGAGGCCCGCGGTCCTGCCGGCGCCCCTCCCGCGACCACCCTCACCGGCGGCCTGCAGGCCCACGCGACCCCGCGCGCCTGGCTCGAGGGTAGCGGCACCGTACAGACCCGGATCGACGGCGACGTGATCGGCTCCATCGACCTGGGCGCGGACTACCGGCTCACCCGCGGCCGCACCCGGGTCTTCGGCATCGGAGATCTCTCGCTCGCAACCGGGCCTTTTGCCGATCGCACCGCCTTGCTCGCCGGCCACGCCGACCTGGGCGCCCGCCTGGTGCAGCCGGTCTGGGCGGGGGGCACCATCCAGGCCCGCCTGCGTGCCCGGGCCCACGTGCGCTCCAGCCTCGACCCGAACCAGGGCTACGAGCCGAACAAGAACCGTCTGTGGTCCCGCTACGTCGAGGACCACCCCGCCACGGTGGCCGCCTCGCTGACGCTCCGCCACCGGGCCGGCCCGTGGATCGTCGCCCGGGGCGGCCTCCGCGCCGCCAGCAACTACGTCAACGACCCGCTCCCGGTCGATCTCGTCGGCCTGGACGGCTCCGTCGATCTCTCCCGGGCCTCGCTGTTCACCCGGCTGGGCGTCGGCGTGGAGCACCGCTTCCTCGACGCCTTCCGCAAGGACGCCTTCACCTCGGTCTACCTGGAGGGCCGGGTCCGCTGGTACGGCTGGGTCACCGAGCGGATCTCCCTGCAGCCCTGGGCCGGCCTGCGCTGGCGTCCGACCGATCGCAAGGCCAGCCTGATGGTCGGCATCGAGGGGCGCTTCGGCATGCCGCGCGGCCTGGAGGACGTCCGGCCGTCCCGGCTCGCCTCGCGCCACGTCGGCGAGTGGGACTACTGGGCCCGTGCCCACCGCCGCTGGCCCGTCACTGG
>CALATR010001194.1 GCA_937891875.1 uncultured Pseudomonadota bacterium
CGCGAGGACGCGGCGGAACGCGAGGACGCGGCGGAACGCGAGGACGCGAGCCACGACGCCGCCGCGAGCCACGAGCCCGAGATCGATAGCGAGATCGACAACGAGCCCGAGATCGACAACGAGCCCGAGATTGACAACGAGCCCGAGCCCGAGATCGAGCCCGAGCCCGACCCCCGCCCCTCCATGCCCTCCCTCCTCCTCGCCATGGCCGCCGTCGGCATCCTCCTCGGCCTCCTCACCGCCCTCGCCGCCTGGATGCTCGGCTTCGTCGGCTGACGCCCCCTTGGTGACGCGGCCCCGCGGTGCTTGGACGATCGCGGGGGCCCCCGCCGACGCGCACCGGTGGGCGTAGCCCCACCCAATGGGACGACTCGCCGGCGTAGCCCCGCCCCGTGGGACGGAGCGCCGGCGTAGCCCAACCCAGTGGGACGACTCACCGGCGTAGCCTCGCCCAATGGGACGACTCGCCGGCGTAGCCCCACCCAGTGGGACGAATCCACGCCCGCGTCGCCCGACCACGGCCATCGCGCGACCCGTCCGTCCCACCCACGGTCACTACGCCACTCGTCCGTCCCACCCACGGTCGCTACGCCACCGGCCGGTCCCATCCGCGGGCGCTTCACCGGCGTTGACCCTCGCCAACAAATGCTTTAGCATTCACTAAATCATTCTACCCGGCCCCCCCATGACCCCCGACGACGTCTTCGCTGCCATCGCTGATCCGCGCCGCCGCGAGATCCTCGACCTGCTCGCCGGCGGGGAGGTGGCGTCAGGGGTGCTGGCGGATCGGCTGCCCATCACCCCCGGCGCGGTGAGTCAGCACCTCAAGATCCTGCGGGAGGCGGGCCTGGTCGCGGTGCGCAAGGAGGGGCGGCGGCGGCTCTATCGGTCGACGCCCAGCCCGCTCGACCACGTGCACGACTGGCTGGCACACCACCGCGCGCACTGGCACGATCGGCTGGACGTGCTCGAGGAGCTGGTCGCCCAGCGCGCTGGTGCCGAACCCGCGGCCACGGAGGGGGAGCCATGAGCGGAACGCTGAACGTGGAGCGCGTGCTCGCCGCCCCGCCCAGCCGGGTGTGGGAGATCATGACCGAGCCGGGCGTGGCCGGACGCTGGATGGACGCGCAGGGCTTCCGTCCCGAGGTCGGCCACCGCTTCACCGCCCGTCTCCCCCGGGGTCCTGGCTTCGACGGCATCGTGCAGGCCGAGGTCCTCGAGCTCGATCCCCCGCGCAGCATCCGCATGTGGTGGTCGGGGGGTCCGGTCAGCGGAGAGGTCCGCATCGCGCTGTCGCCCACCGCTGCGGGCGGCACCCGCGTGACCATCGAGCAGACCGGCTTCGACCGCGTCCGCCAGGGCACCCTCGCCCCTGCCCTGGCCCTGTTGTGGGGCCAGCGCATCGACGGGCCTCTGAGCAAGGCCATCGGCCTGGGTGCGGCCGGCGGCACCGTCCTGGGCATGGCCTCCATCCTGCAGATCCTCGCCGTCACCGGGGGCGTCGCCGCCGTGGTCGGGCTGCTGGTCGCACTGGTCGGCTACCTGGTCGCCCCGCAGGTCTCGGTCAGCCAGCCCGCGCCTCCCCCGGCGGTGGCCCAGCCGAGCTTCGTGCCCCGCAACACCTCGCTCGACGCGACGCCGCCCACCCCGGACGAGGTCACGGTGACCACGGCCCTGCCGAACGCCGTCGACCGCATGGACCTGCCCGTGCAGACGGCGGTCCGGCCAGGACCCGGCCGCCTCCCCACCGGAGGCGTCGAGCTCACCGCCTACGAGCTCGACGGGGACGCCTACGACCCCACGTTCTCCCACGACGGGCGCTTCCTCGCCGTGCGCGCGGTCGACAACGAGACCAGCGCCGTCGTGTTCGTCGACCGCCAGAGCGGCAAGGTCGAACAGGTCGCCCTCCCTGGCACCGGCGGCACGCCCTACGCCGCGGGCACGTCCGCGATCGGTCGGCTGGCGTGGCATCCGCAGGGACTCGCCGTGTTCGGCGCCCAGCAGCCCGACGCCCCCGCACGCCTGTACTTCGCCCAGCCGCACGCGGCTGGCGCCGCCGAGATGCTCCCGCGCTCCCAGATCGAGGGGGCCATCTTCGACCCCGAGATCTCTCCCGACGGCCAGGTCCTGGCCTTCACCCGTGGTGGGACCGACGACCAGGACGTGCTGGTCTGGGATCGCAGGACCGACAAGAGGATGCTCGTCACCGTCAGCGTGGCGCTGGAACACACGCCGACGTTCTCCCCCACCGGCGTCGATCTGGCGCTGGTCATCGAGCATGCCCGGGGCTCGTCCATCCAGGTGGTGAACCTGCGCACCCGCCAGGAACGCACCCTGCCCCTGCCGGACGGGAGCCAGCGGGTGCAGAGTCCCGTCTACGCCGGCCCGGACCGGATCCTGGCCTACAGCAAGGCCGACGGCCGCTGGGACCTGGTCATCTACGAAGATGAGGTTCCAAAGCAGATCGTGCGCAATGTGTCACCGCCGGCCCTCCATCGCCAGCCCGCGGTCTCGCCCGACCGCACGGTGATGGCCTGGACCTCCGCCGAAGGCCGCGATGACGTCGTCATGCTCGCCACGGTGGACCTCCCCCACCGGACGATCCCGGTGCGCATGCCCGGGCTGGCGGTCGTCCGCGACCCGGCCCTCTTTCAGGACGACGATGCGCTGTACGTCGCGTTCACCGCCATCGACGCCTACGGCGAGCGCACCCTGTACGTGGCCCGGGTGCCCTGGTAGGGCTCAGCCCGCCACGCGCATGCTGGCCCGCCATGCGGCCGGGGTCTGACCGTGCACCTTGCGGAACTGGCGGATGAAGTGGGTGGTGTCGCCAAAGCCGACCCGGCCCGCGACTTCCTCGACCGAGGCGTCCGAGTGCAGCAGCCAGGACGCCGCCGAGGCCACCCGGGTGGCGCGGATCCAGTCGCCGACCGTCGCGCCTGTCGCGTCCTTCACCTGGTTGGCGAGGTGGCTCGGGCTGCAGTGCACCGCGGCCGCGACGTCGCGCAGGGAGATCGGCTCCAGGGCGTGGGCGGAGATCCAGTCGAGGGCGCGCCCGACCCGCGTGCTGGACAGCGCCGCGTCGGGGAGCCGGGCGGCGCGGCACAGCTCGCGGAGGATCAGCACCAGCAGGGCGCGCTGGGCGGGCACGGCGCCCGGGCTGGACTCGGCGCAGGCCGCGGCGAGCTCGGCGTGGAGCTGGTCGACCCAGGCGACACGCTCGGCGGGGACGCGCACGACCGGAGGCGCCCCCATGCGGACACGTCGAAAGGGAAGCATCAACGCATCATCTGGCGAAAGACCCAGGCAGCCGGCGCAGAAGCCCACCCCCCAGCACGCGGCGTCGGGGCTGTGGTCGAGGATCCGGTGGGGCACTCCGGCGGGCACGATGACGAAGCAGCCGCCCTCGGCGCGGGAGCGGTGGTTCAGCTCCACGTCCGAGGTGCCCCGGTCCATCCAGCACAGGGCGTGGCCGGAGTGGGTGACGGGCGCGCCGGTCCGCACGCCCATGCGGTGGCGCCGGATGGAGAGCACGTCGTGTTCGGGGCGGTACTCAGGAGGCACGCCAGCGCTCCTGCGCGACCGCGGAGACCACGCCCGCCGCACAGCTGAACCCCTGCCACACGGCGTTGGCGAGACCGCCGAACCCGACCCGGGCGTCGCCGGCGACGTACAGCCCGGGCACCGCGGTCGAGCCGTCGGCGTTCACCTCGGGCACGCGCCAGCCGCGCACGTCCACGTGGGTGGGCACGCCCAGCGCGTCGAGCAGGCCGTCGGGTGCCCCGGCGAACGCGCCACCCACGAACCCGGCCTCGCACGGGTGGCGCGCACCGTCCGTCGTGTGCACCGCGATCAGGTGGCCGTCGCGATCCTCGAGGCACTCGATGGGGGTATGCACGACCGCGTTGCCCTGGGCAGCCACCGCGCGCACGACGTCCGCCGGCAGGTCGTGGCCGTTCGCGAACACCGTGAACCGCGGCGTCGAGAGCACGGCGATCATCATCAGGTAGTGCTCCAGCTGGTCGCCGAGCCCGTGGCCGACGAACACGCCCACCGTGCGGTCGCGCTGTTCCCAGCCATCGCACACCGGACAGGGGAAGACCGAGGTGCCGTAGACCCGGGCCAGATCGGGGATCCCGGTCGCATCCAGGTCGTCGCGCCAGCCGCCCGCCACGAGGACCCGTCTGGCGTGGACCTCACCCGCGGAGGTCTCGACCGCAAAGCCTCCTTCGACCTGATGGATCCGCAGGACACGCCCCTCGACGTTCCGCACGGTCGGGTACCGCGCGAGCTGGGTTCGGCCGATGGCCCGCAGCTCCTGGGGCGAGGTGCCGTCCTGGGTGAACAGCCCGTGGGTGTGAGCCGCAACCGCCGCCCGGGGCGCGCCCGCGTCGACCACCACGGTGTGCAGGCTGGCCCGCCCGGCGAGCAGCGCCGCGGACAGTCCGGTCGGGCCCCCACCGACGATCAGCAGATCCACCGATTCACGCGTCCCGTCCACCGCAGCCTCCCGTGGCGAGGTGCTCATCCACCCCGCAGGAGACGGTGCCGCCGGGCGCGCCTCCCATGCCTGCCAACGTACGCGCTTCGCAGTGAGCCCGGTAGGGACAGGCTTGGGGGATGATCGGCCGATCGTGCGGCAGCCCCAGCGGACTGCGCTCAGCCCCCGGCGCGGATCTGCGCGAGCGCCCGCTGGGCCACCTGCAGGGCGAAGCGGTCCGCCCCGTTGGCGAGCGTGTCCATGGCAGCAGGCACGTCCTGCCACACCAGCGCATGCTCGGGGTCGACGGTGGGGTCGGGCTCGTCTCCGAGCTGGACCAGGAAGTAGTGGCAGATCTTCTCCAGGGAGTCGGTCCGCCGGTTGGTGTGGAACTGGGTGGCCGTGACCAGGTAGCCGTGGGCGACGACCGACAGACCCGTTTCTTCGCGGACTTCCCGCAGGAGCGCCATCTCCATGGTCTCGCCGAAGTCGATGCCGCCGCCGGGCAGGGCGTAGGCGCCGTTCGACTCGACCGTGGCCACGAGGCCGCCAGCAAACGCCACGCCGTAGGCCCCCGGACGCCGCCGGTAGACCTTGTCCGCGCGCCGGTCGCCGAAGGAGGCGACCGGGTCCGGCGTCTCCTCGACGCTCACCGGCTGACCGGCTTGTAGCGGATGCGGTGGGGCTGATCGGCGTCCGAGCCCAGCCGCTTCTTGCGGTCGCGCTCGTAGTCGTCGTAGTTGCCCTCGTACCAGACCACCTGGGAGTCGCCCTCGAACGCCAGGATGTGCGTGGCGATCCGGTCCAGGAACCAGCGATCGTGGCTGATGACCAGGACGCAGCCGGCGAACTCGTCGAGCGCGTCCTCGAGCGCGCGGATCGTGCCGACGTCGAGGTCGTTGGTGGGCTCATCGAGGAGCAGGACGTTGCCGCCCGACTGGAGCAGCTTGGCCAGGTGCACCCGGTTGCGCTCACCGCCGGACAGGGTGCCGACGGCCTGCTGCTGCTTGCTGCCGGTGAAGCCGAAGGCCGACACATACGCCCGGCTGCGGATCTCCCGCGGCCCGACCTTGAGGATGTCGTGCCCGCCGCTGATGTTCTCCCAGACGCTCTTGTCGTCTTTGAGGTCATCGCGGAACTGGCCCACGTGGCTGAACTCGACGGTCTGACCGACGTCCAGCTCGCCCTCGGTGGGCGTCTCGTCGCCCAGCAGCATCTTGAACAGCGTCGTCTTGCCCGCGCCGTTGGGGCCGATGATGCCGACGATGCCGTTGCGGGGCAGGTGGAAGGACAGGTCGTCGATGAGCAGCTTGTCGCCGAAGGCCTTCGTGAGGTGCTTGGCCTCGACCACCACATCGCCGAGGCGGGGGCCGGGCGGAATCGCGATGTCGAGCCGGCGCTCCTTGCGCGCCTCCGAGCCCGACTCCACCAGCATCTCCTCGTAGCGCTTGAGGCGGGCCTTGGACTTGGCCTGGCGCGCCTTCTGGCCCGACCGCACCCAGTCGAGCTCCCGGGCCAGGGTCTTGGCCTGCTCGGTGTTCTGCTTGTCCTGCTTGGCCAGCTTCTGCTGCTTGGCCTCGAGCCAGGTCTCGTAGTTGCCCTCCCACGGGATACCGCGACCGCCATCCAGCTCCAGGATCCACTTCACGACGTTGTCGAGGAAGTACCGATCGTGGGTCACCAGGATGATGGTGCCGTGGTAGTCCGACAGGGCGCGCTCCATCCACGCGACCGACTCGGCGTCGAGGTGGTTCGTGGGCTCGTCGAGCAGGAGCAGGTCGGGCTTCTCGAGCAGCAGGCGGCACAGGGCGACCCGGCGCTTCTCACCGCCGGAGAGGTGCTCCACGCCGCCGTCGGGGTCGGGCACCCGCAGCGCGTCCATGGCGATCTCGACCGTGCGATCGACGTCCCAGGCGTCCGCCGCCTCGATCTTGTCCTGGATGTCCGCCTGCTTCTGGATGAGCGCGTCCATCTCGGCGTCGCTCATCTCCTCGGCGAACTTCTCGTTGACCGCGTCGTACTCCTCCAGGAGCGCGCGGATGGGGGCCAGCGCCAGCTCGATGTTCTCGCGCACGGTCTTGGACTCGTCGAGGTGGGGCTCCTGGGGCAGGAAGCCGACGGTGGCGCTGGGGTCGCGCCAGACCGTGCCCTCGAACTCGTCATCGAGCCCCGCCATGATCTTCAGCAGGGTCGACTTGCCGGCGCCGTTCTCGCCGATGATGCCGATCTTGGCGCCCGGGTAGAAGGACAGGCTGATGTCCTTGATGACCTCGTTGCCGTCGGAGAATCGCTTCTGGACCCGGCTCATCTGCATGATGAACTGCTTGGACACGGACACCTCGATGTGCAGGGGGCCGACTCTCTTAGCGGGGTGCAGGTCCCCGTCCACCCGTGCTCTGAAGGATCCTCGCGGCCGCCACACCCTGTCTGTCCACCCGGGGAGGGACTGTGGTCCGGACGAACGAGGGGATGGGCAGGCAGACGATCCGCTGGCTGAACAGCGCGCTGGCCGCCGTGGCGCTGGTCGCGGCGGTGGGCTGCATCGAGCGGTACCGGGTGTCGTCGGAGGTCGGCCTCGACGACGACCAGCAGGTGACACTCACCACCGAGGCCCCGACCGCGCGCCTGCGCTGGTGGGTGAGCGAGGGGGACAGCGGCCTCGCGCGGCGGACCGAGCCCGAGACCCTCACGCTGGAGCTCGGATCGACGAAGCCGAGGGCGGTCGCCGTGGTGGTGAGCGACTGCGGCTGGGAGCAGCTCTGGGACGTGGAGGTCCTGAGCGCCGACGACTTCGGCGACCCGATCCGGACGTTTGACCTGCTGAATCCCCCAACCGTATTCCTGCAGACCGACCTGGACGGAGACGGCTACACCCAGCTCTGCGTCGACCTGACCCTGTTGGGGCCGGGGACGGTGGAGGTCGACGCCTCGCTGCTCGCCCAGGCGCCCCCGAGCGGCCTCTTCGTCGAGGTCGATGAGATCCCCGGAGGTGAGCGATGATCCTCCTCCTCGCCACCCTCGCCCACGCCGCGTGCGTGACGGTGCCGCCGGAGATCTGGCCGCCCGCGGGCGCGGACGCCCCGCGAAATGTCGGTGTCCGAGCCGCACTCGACGGTCGCGACTGTGTTCCGGATGCCCTCGTGGTGGAGCTCCGCGGCCCCACCCGGGTCACCGCCTCTGCGGAGGTCACCGGCCTGCTCGTCCTCTTCGAGGACCTGCCCGACCTCGAGCCCGGGAACTACGAGGTCACGGTGCGCGATCCGGCCCGCACCTTCCAGGTCCGCAGCGACTTCGTCGTGTCCGACCGGTACGCCGCGCCCCCGGAGCCCCCCGCAGTGACCAGCGTCAGCCTCACCCGGTTCGGCGAGGAAGACGGCGTGCTCACCGCAGACGTCGGGCTGGACCGCCTGCCCGCGGGCCACGCCGCATCGATCGAGTGGGACTTCCCGGATGAGCGTTCGGGACCCGGCTTCATCATCGAGCGGGACCCCACACAGCCCGCGACGAACCTGTGGCGGTCGATCGACCTGGCGGTCCTGCCTCTCGAGGAGACCTGCATCGACGTGGTGACCCTGAGCGAGTCCCGGGAGGCAGTGCGCACCGAGTTCTGCACCGTGCCGGTCGCGATGCTCGGGATGCCCACCGGCTGCTCCGCCACCCCCACCACCCCCGCCTGGCTCCTGCTGCTCGCCGCCTCGCTCGGCCTCGCGGTGCGTCGGCGGAGGGCGTGATGCGGATCGTGGTGGGCGCGGTGTTCGCCCTGTTCTCGTCACCCTGCGGTGGCGGCGGGCTGATCGCAGGAGGCACCGCCGACCCACCCGAGGCGTTCTCGCTGCCGGCCGGCGACGAGGTCCTGCTCACCTCCGAGTCGCCGTCCGCCCGGCTGCGGTTCCAGATGGTGCTCGGCAACAACCCGTCCGCAGGCTGCATGTCCGGTGAGTCGTCCACCCTCGACCTCGTCCTCGAGTCCTACGAGGCGTCCGTCGTCAGCGTCGAGCTGAACGACTGCGCAGACGCGGTGTGGCGCGAGCCCACCGAGGTCTACGGGGCCCACGCGGTCGACGATCCGGTGCGCAGCTTCGACGTCGAACCCTTCGCCGGTTGCCCGGGTGGTGCGAATCGAGCCTGCGCGACCAGCCTCTGCGCCGATGTGCGCCTGGTCGACCCGGCCGACGTGCTCCTCTCCGGCACCCTGCACCTGTGCGCCCGCGACCTGACGGTGGAGGTGACCGCCGAGGAAATCCCGGACGAGGATCACCGATGATCCTTCTCTTCACCCAGATCGCCCTCGGCGCGTGCATCCCGGACACGGTGGAGCTCTGGCCCCACGACGGCGCTGGGGACGTTCCCGGAAACACGTCCGTCCAGGTGCGGATCCCCGGCGACTGCCGGCCGGAGTCCCTGGTCGTCGAGCTCGACGGCGTGGAGAGCGCACCGGCGGAGCGGTTCGGGTTGGGACCGAGCGTCTACGTCGTCGACGACCTGCCGGACCTCGAGCCGGGCGAGTACGAGCTGCTCGTCCGCGACGAACGACTCACCTTCCGCGTGCGCTCGACGTTCATCGTCAGCGATGCACAGGCCGAGCCGCCACGGCGGGCACCCGCAGGGATGTTCGGCGCCGTGTGGTACGAGACCGTGGAGGGCGACCTGGCGATCTCGGGGTTCGTCCGACTGCAGACGGGCGACCTCCATGAGCCGCAGGATCTCGTGCTGATCCGGGGCGTGGGCCCATGGCGCGACCGAATCACCCCCGAGTACGTCGATCCGGCTCGGCAGGGGCGCGACGTCCAGCTGTCCGGCACGTTGGACGCCCCTCCCGAGGAGGACGTCTGCATCGAGCTCGTCCGGGCGAACAGGGGCAAGGCCACCACCAGGTCGACCCTGTGCACCACCGCGGTCGAGAATGACGCCCGCAGTTCCTGCGCCACGCTCTCCACCGCACCGGCAGGCCTGCTCGCCCTGCTCGGCGGCCTGCTCGTGCTCGCCCGAAGACGCTCCTGATCCCCCGATCGGGCTAGCCCTTCCCCATGAACGACCTGCCCCCTGACGAACGCCCCCCGCACGCCGGCACCCAGGGTCTCGGTCCCGTGCTCTCCGCGGGCTACGGCGGCGCGTTCACGTCGCTCGGCAAGACCTGGCTCGCCAGCCTGCCGACCGTGGTGCTGATGTACGCCGTCTCGATGGGCTCGGCGCTCCTGATCGTCGCCCTGGCGTTCGGCTGGATCTTCGCGATCGAGGCCTGGTTTCCCCATGGCGGCCTCGGGCTCTCCCGCCCGACCCTGGCGCTCGTGGGCACGGGTGCCATCCTCGCCTTCGCCATCGCCATCGTCTGCGTGCTCCTGCCCTTGCTCGCCGCGCCGGTGCAGGCCCTGTTCCGCGCCCACGCCCGCAACATCCTCCACGACGAGCGCCTCGGCCTGCTCGACGGGGTGCGCGGCGGCTTCCGCAGCCACAGCCTCAACCTCTTCATCGCCGTCGCACTGCCGCTCGAGTACCTCGGCTACCTCTTCTTCCTCGTCCCGGGCGTCGTCTTCTCGGCCGCCACCGCCTTCGTCATCCCGGGCATGGTCATCCACGACCTGACGCTGTTCCAGGCGATCCGCCGCTCGGTCGCACACTTCCTCGAGGCCCCGGTCTGGCACGCCGGCCTGACGCTCATCGACGCATTCGTGGCCTGGATCCTCAACTCCTCCATCCCCTTCGTCGGCCTGCTCCTGGCGATGCCGCTGTCGACCCAGCTGCACCTGCGGGCGTACCTGGAGGCCTTCCCTGTCGACGACGAGCCCCCGGGTTAGCGGCGGCCGCACCTCGGAGATCGCGTGCGCACCACCCTCCCCCTCCTCGTCCTGACGACCGCCTGCGTCTGGAGCTCGTCCGGGTCGAGCAGCCCCGAGCCCGACCTGCACCCGGTGCTGGACGTCACCGAGGCGGGCGAGCCTCCCCCCGACGACCAGCCAGCCCACTTCCGGGTGCTCGACCCGCGCTCCCTCGCCGACTTCGTGCCGCCGACCTATCTCGGTGTTTCACCGTCGGAGAAACACACGCCGACTCCCGACGCGGTCAGCGCGACGTACGATCCACCAGGGCGCAGGATCACCCTCGACATCGCGCGGATCCGAGACGTGGCCGCCACCCGGGCGAGCTTTGAACTGCTGGGGCGAGACACGGTCGGAAGGATCGATGGCAGCGAGATCCGCGGCCTGCGTTTCCAGGGAAACCCCGCCCAGGCGAGCCGGAGCATGAGCGCTCCGCACACGGGCACCCTCTCGGTGGTCGCCGCGAACACCTACCTGGTGACCTTCACCGTCACCCCCGCCGCCGACACCGCAGAGGTGGTCGCGCTGGCCGGGGGTCTCGACGTCGGCAGTCTCACCCGCCTCGCCATCCGCGAGCACAAGGCCCGGACCGGCCAGGATGCGGTCGAGTAGGCGGTCGTTCACGCGGAATGGGTGAAACAACACAGGCCGCACTGTGCGATCTCGCCCACCACGGCGTCGCCGGTGCGTGCCCTGGCCCACGTCCGCTGGCACGGGCTTCGCAACAGAAGTGACCCTGCCCGTGGAGGCTCCGTGAAGACCGATCCCATCCTGGTTCCACTCGACCTGACCGGCTGCGCGTACGAGGTGGTCGAGTGCGTCGCGACCCTCGCGAGCAAGCTGAAGTCGCGGGTCATCCTGATGAACGTCGTGCAGATCCCCGCCGGCGTGAACCCCTACGCCACCCTGATGATGGACGAGCAGGAGTGGCACACCGCCCGCGAGATCCTCGATCAGGACGCCCGCGCGCTCCTCGAGCCCTTCCGCATGCAGCTGGCCGCAGAAGACATCCGCGTGACCCACTTCCTCGGCCACGGCGATGTCGTCGAGGCCATCCTGACCGCGGCCAAGGAGGTCGACGCCGGCATGATCGTGATGGGCACCCACGGCCGCAAGGGCCTCGAGCGCATCATGCTCGGCAGCGTCGCCGAGCAGGTCATCCGCCGCGCCAGCCGCCCGGTCATGGTGGTCCGAAGCCAGGACCTCTCGGTGCACCCCGGCCCGTCCGAGACCGTCAAGCGCGTCCAGGACGAAGCGGACGGTTGATCCGAGCTGCTAGGACTACTTGATTGATCTTGACGTTGAGGGTCTCGTCTGATCTAACCTCGGCATGGACAACGAGACCCCCG
>CALATR010001195.1 GCA_937891875.1 uncultured Pseudomonadota bacterium
GTTCGTGTCCACGCCAGGGTGCGCGGTGGGCGCATCGGCGATGAGCGGGAGGATCGGCCCGCCGGCCAGGTCCGGCTCGAAGGTGACGGTGACGGACCCGCCCTCGAGGGAGACGGACGCGATGCGATCGAGACCGCGACCCGGGCTGCCGGACAGACCGCCGAAGAAGAAGAGGTTCACCTCATGGATCAGGGCCGCCTTGCTGTAGCCCTGCTCGAGCCGCGCCTCGACGAACAGGTAGAGGCGCTCGTGATCGGTCAGCGAGACCCCATCCTTGTTGGCGCTGTGGGCGGGCCTGAACAGCCCGGTGACGAAGGCCAGCGCCGTGGGCGTCTTGGGTTCCTGGTACTTGAAGGCGAGGTTTCGGTCCCGCGGCGTGTCCGTCTTCGCGGCCGCGGGGGCCGGCGGCTCGGGCGCGGGTGCGGTCTGGGAGGCAGACGCAGTCTGGACGCGTTGACGCTTCATTGGTGCCCTCGAGGAGTGGGGTGTACCGACTCCTCACACCGTGGCTGCTCGGTATGGCAGGGCGACCGGGTGATTGTCGCTGCGGTGACAGCGGGGGGCGCGGTTCGACCCGGTCCCGAGGACTCGGGAGGGCTGTTCCTGGCCTGGAGTCTGCCTCTCGGCTGGCGAATCGGCGGTGGTTCGCACGTCGGGCGGCGCGTGGCGTCGTGGGCACGCGGGGCGATCAGTCCCCTGGGCAGTAGCTCCCTCCACCGCCCCCGCACGTCCCCTGCCCCACCCCGCCGACCCGCGCTAGGCGACCTCTCCACCTGCCCGGAGGCGTCCATGGAGCTCGGCCTGACCGTGCCCGCCCTGCTGTTCCCCGCGATCAGCCTGCTGTACCTGTCGTACAACGGCCGCTTCCTGGCGCTGGCGAACCTCATCCGCCAGCTGCACGACCAGTGGCGAGAGACCGGCGACGACGCCATCTACGGCCAGATCGAGAACCTGCGCCGACGGCTGCGGCTCATCCGCAGCATGCAGATCTGCGGTGCCATCTCGTTCATCCTCGCAGCGATGAGCATGACCGCGCTGTTCGGCCAGCTCTTGACGGCGGGCCAGCTGCTGTTCGCCGCGGCGCTGATCATGCTGATCGCGTCGGTCGGCTACTTGCTGGTCGAGAACGTGATCTCGGTGCGAGCGCTGGAGCTGCAGCTCGCGTCGGTCGGGCCGCAGGCCACCGCTTCGGCGGCGGTGGCTGGCGAAGAGGATGCGCAGGTGCCGCGGGCGTAGCTCCAGCGAGCACGGCCGCAGTCCGCCGGGTCCCCTCAGTCCAGCACCTCGAACCTGACCGTCATCTCCTCGCCTTCCACCCTGCGTCCGGCGCCGTAGCCCTGCAGCATCATGATCCCGGCCAGCCTCAGCTCGATCAGTCCTTCGCCTTCGAACTCCACCTCCACCTCGTACTCGGTGGAGCAGGCGCCTCTTGCCGGGCAGTTCTCGAACGCGGTCGGCAGGTCGATGGAGTCGATCTCGGCGTAGCCCGGATCGGGGCTGATGGAGCGGCTGCGAGCGCCTTCACTGCGCACCTCCAACCGCAGGTCGCAGTCCTCGGTACACCCCTGGTAGTGCTCGGCTTCGACCTCCACCATGGGCCAGACCGCGTGGATGCGGGCCTTGGCCTGGCGTCCCTCGTCCGACGCCTCTGCGGTGACGAGCAGGGTCCTGACGGGATCGTCGTCGGAGACCTCCGTCTCGAACAGGCTCGGCGGCGAGACGACGAGCCAGATGTAGCGGTCGCACCCGGTCAGGGCGAGGCCTGCGGCGACCAGCAGCAGCGCGGTCGACCTCATGGCGTGATCTCCTCGAGCTCGAAGCTGACCCGATGCGGCCGCTCCCCATCGATCAGCACCCACCACTGCAGGCGGATCGGCTGGTCCGAGCCGGAGAACGCGACACAGAGGTCGGTCGCGCAGTGGCCCTCTACGTCGCAGATCCGGTCGATCTCGGCGACCTCGACATGGCGGTCGGATGGAGGGGACACCAGGGCGTCCAGCTCGCGGTGGTCGTCGAGGTACGCGTCGTCCTCGCACGCGCCGAGCGCGAACGGCA
>CALATR010001196.1 GCA_937891875.1 uncultured Pseudomonadota bacterium
CGCCTGCCTCGCATCCCGCAACGAGTCCCCGCCGGCGAGGTGCTCATGAGGGATCCGGGCTAGGTCAGGGGTCGGGAGGGGGAGTCGGAGAGGCGCAGGGGAAGCGCACGCCCCCACCACGAAGGCACGGAGGCGCTGAGGGCCACGGAGGGGGGAGAGGAGGGGCGGGGATGCGCCCCACGGACGGCGGATCTTCAAGGACTTGCAGACGTCGGCGAGTCGGCAGGTCACGGTCTCGGTTGGTACACCGGGCTTCTTCAACCGAGAGGTCAGACCAAGGTCCCGCCGCAACCATGAAGTCCACTGGACCTCCTTCGCGAGCACGGGGCCATACGGCCCGCCGACGGTCCCTCCGTGGCCCTTCGAGTCTCCGTGCCTTCGTGGTGGGGGCAAACGTGTCCGTGAGCCCCTTCTCGGTCCGAGCCCCGAAGCCGAAGGCGCGCAGCGAGCTCCGCGAGCGAAGTGAAGGCCCTTATGCCCCGAACACCAGCGTCACGAACGACAGCACCGGGCTGGTCGCGACCTCGGGGGCGTCGGCGAGCGGGAGGAGGAGCTGGGACGCTGCGACGGTGCCGCCCACGACCAGGACGGCCATGGCGAGGGCAAACAGCAGATGTCGGGTCCAGTCGGGCATGATCTCCCTCGGTGCCTGACGCTACGCGGGAATGTACACACCTATTTCGTCTCGTCACGCAGTCGCTTCCTTCATCGGAAGTTGTCACGACCCGGACGATCCGGCGGAGGCTGACAACGCGGGCAGAAGAAGCTCGGGCGCGCGTCGCGGTGCGAGGCTCCCGACCGGATCGGGCGGTGACAGCGCAGGCAGGGCTCGCCGCTGCGCCGGTAGACCCGGTGCCGGGGGAGACCCGGCTGAGCCCGGCCCGCCTCGTCGCGGGTGGTGACTCGCGGCCCGGGATCGAGGTTGAACGCCAGCTGTCGCGCACCCTCCCGGAACAGGGCCAGGCGCTGGTCCACGGGTACGTCGCGGGCGAGGGTGTCCGGGTGGATGCGGAAGTCGAAGAGGAGCTCGTTGCGGTAGACGTTGCCGAGTCCGGCGGCGATGCGCTGGTCGAGCAGGTGATCGCTGATGGTCTCGGGCGGCTCGCGCAGGGCCGCGCACTCGGAGCGGGCGGCGATCTCGTCCCAGTCGATCGGGTCGCCCAACAGGTCGGGACCGAGCTGGGAGAGCACCGGGTGGCTGGCGAGCAGTCCCTTGCCGAACAGCTCCACCGCGCGCGCCCGCACCACGACGATCCGCTGCTGATCGGTGTAGAGCTGCGCGGACAGGATCCGCGGCGAGGGCGCGGACTCGCCGTCTCCGAGCCGCCGGACCGCGCCCTTGAGCCCCAGGTGCACCCGGAGGACCCGCCGCCCGTCGAGGGTGACGAGCAGGTGCTTGCCCATGCTGTGGATGGCGGTGACGACCGGAGCCTGCGGCACGGGCTCCGAGCGCCGCCCCCGGAACGTGAGCGTGGTCAGGGTCTGGTCCAGCAGCGCGGGCCGCAGCTTGCGTGCCAGCTTGTAGATGGAGTCGCCCTCGGGCACACCGCCTCCCAGACCACCGTGTCCCGGGCGCGCTCGATGGGCCACCCAGCGACGATGTCAGCGGCTCCATGACCCCGTGAAATCAGCTGGAATCGTCGCCAGGGCGAGCACCTCGTAGGTTCTGTGTGTCCGAACGACACGGAGGTTGTCCATGCGCTTCGTCGATCTGCCCAGCGGCCAGCGAGCCCACACGCCGGCCCCGGCAACCAGCGATGACGTCATCACCCTGGAGCCGCCCCCCGACGCCGCCACCGTCGAGCGCCCCATCTCCCGGCACATGGCCGAGACCCAGCGTCCCGTGCCCAGAGTCGCGATGCCCGAGGGCATGGCTCGCCGCACCGAGCGTCCCACCCTGGCCCGCTGGATCCGACGTGTGTGGAGCTCGTTTCGTTGGCAGATGAACACCTGGCTGCACGCCCGCGTCCGCGCTGCCCGCATGGCCGCCCGTCACGCCGCCGCCCAGGCCGCCCCGGTGTCCGCAGATGCCGAGCCCGTCTACGTCGTCTTCGCCAACGGCTGAACCACCTTGACCACGTTGTCCACCCGCGACCGCAGACCGTCGACGCCGCCGCC
>CALATR010001197.1 GCA_937891875.1 uncultured Pseudomonadota bacterium
GAGCCAGGCCGACCTCGGCCGCAAGCTCCTTGTTGCTCACCCTCCCGTCACTCTGGAGACGCACAATCAGGCGAGCATCGATGTCATCAAGGGGTCGGGCCATGTGCCCTCCGAATACAATTCGATGGATCCCCCCAACAAGCTGACGATAGTCGAGAAGTGACCAGAGCGCCGAACGCAGCAGGAGCATACATGACGCGCGGAGCGCCGTTGACGGTGACATCGACCACCCGCCAAGACGACAGGGAGACCCTGCTTCGTGAGGTGGCCCGTTCTCTGCACGCCGCAGGGGCGCCGGCCCACCGACTGGAGCAGACGGTGGATGCCCTGGCTCGCCGCCTGGGTCTGCCGGCGCGGATCTTCTCCACACCTACCGCGATCTACGCCGGTTTTGGCCCGGAGGACGAGGCGCGGACCGTGCTGCTGCGGGTGCAGCGCGCCAGCCTGGATCTGGGCCGCCTGGCCGACGTGGACGCACTGACTCGCCGGATCCTCGCGGGAGAGCTCGCTGCTGACCGTGCGGTGGAACAGCTGCACGCACTCTCGCAGCAGCAGCCCCGGTTCGGTCCGGCGTGGCAGGTGCCGGGCTACGGCGTGTCGGCCGCCGCGGCGACCGTGCTGCTGGGCGGTGGCCTCGCCGAGGTGCTCGCCTCGGCCATGGTCGGCGTGATCGTCGGCCTCTTCGTCATCGCCGCCGCCGATCGCCCCCAGCTGTCCGCCCTCATCGAGCTCGGCGCCGGCCTGCTCGCCGCGATCGCCGCCGGAGCGTGGGCCCGGGGGGTCATGCCCATCGACGCGGGCATCGTCACCATCGCCGCCCTCATCGTGCTGGTGCCCGGCCTGACGCTGACGACCGCGTTGACCGAGCTCGCCACCCACCACCTCGTGTCCGGCACCGCCCGCCTCGCCGGCGCCGGCGTCACCTTCGCCAGCCTCGGCCTGGGCGCCATGGCCGGTGCGGCGATCATGCAGCTCCTCCCGGACGTCCAGGCGACCCCGATCCCCGTCCCCGAGTGGGGTCACGCCATCGCCTGGGCCGCCGCCGTGCTCGCCTTCACCCCACTCATGCAGACCCGGCTCGTCGACGTGCCGCTCTTCGCCGTGTCCACCGCGGTCGGCATGCTCGCCCTGCGGGTCGGCGGCGACGTGCTGCCCCCGGCCCTCGCTGCGGCGGTCGGCGCGCTGTGCGTGGCGCTCGTCAGCAACCTGCTCGCCCGGGTCACCGATCGCCCCGCCGCGGTCGCCCTCGTGCCGGGCCTCTTCCTGCTGGTCCCCGGAAGCGTGGGCTTCCGGGGACTGGTGGAGCTGCTCGACAGCAACCTGGACTCCGGCCTGCACCACCTCGTCGGCGCGGTCCTCACCGCCGCCGCGCTGGCCGCAGGCGTCATCATCGCCCAGGCCATGGCTCCGCCGAGACGGGCGTTGTAGGCCCTACTTCGCCGCTCCGGAAGCCAGCTCCTCGCCCATCGGCTCCGCCGGGACCGCCTCCTCGCGGGACCGCCGGAACCAGCCGCTGACCGTGCGGCTCGCCGACTCCACCAGGTAGAAGGCGACCGGTACGACCACGAGCGTCAGCACCATCGAGGACAGCAGGCCGCCGATGACCGCGAGGCCCATGGGCGCGCGGACCTCGCCGCCGTCGCCGTGACCGAGCGCGACCGGGAGCATGCCGAACACCATGGCCGCGGTGGTCATCAGGATGGGCATGAGCCGGGTGACGCCCGCGGTCTCGAGCGCCTCCTCCAGGCTCGCCCCCTCCTTGATGCCCTGGATGGCGAAGTCGACCAGCAGGATGGCGTTCTTCGTGACCAGGCCGACCAGCATGATGAGGCCGATCATGCCGAAGATGCTCATCGGCATCTGGAACACGACCAGGGCCCCGAACGCGCCGATGAAGGCGAAGGGCACGGACATCATGATGGTGAAGGGGTGGATGAAGCTCTCGAACTGGGACGCGAGGATCATGTAGACCAGGGCGAGCGCCAGGCCCAAGGAGACCAGCATGGCGACGCCGGTCTCGGCGAGGCGCTCGGCGTTGCCGCCCATGGCGATGGTCACGTCCGGGCCGGCCGCCTCCTGGGCGACGCGGAGCGCCTCCTGGGCACCCTCGCCCAGGGTGCGACCCTCGAGGTTGGCGTAGATCTTCACCTGGCGACCGCGGTTGGCGTGGTCGATCTGGCTGGGGCCGCGGACGCGCTCGACGGTGGCGACGTCGCCGACCCGGACCAGGGTTCCCGCCGCGGTGCGGACCTGGGCCCGCTCGATGATCTCGGTAGAGACACGATCATCGGGTGGGATCTGCAGGCGCACGTCGGTGCGCTCGCCGTCCTGCTCCAGCTCGGTCACGACGTTGCCGGCGACGAGTCCACGCACGGTCATCGCCACCTGGGCGCCCATGACGCCGGCATCCGCGGCACGCTGGGGGTCGATCCGCACGTCCAGCTCGGGCTTGCCGAGGCGGACCGAGCTGTCGACGTCGACGAAGCCGTCCAGCTTGGAGAGGGCCTCGGTCACGCGCTGGCCGGCGGCGGTCAGGGCGTCGAGGTCGCGACCGGACAGGTCCAGCTGCACGTCCGCCCTGCGCCCGCTGCCCACGCTGGCGATGGCGAGGGGGGCGACGTTGACGATCGCGTTGGGCTCGTCGGACAGCAGCTCGCGGGTCACGGCGATGGCCTCGTCCTGGCCGAAGCCGCGCTCGTTCTTGTGGGGCAGGTTCACCAGGATGGTCGCGGTGTTGACCTTCTCCTGCACGCCGCCACCGACCGTGGTCAGGGTGCTCTGCACGCCGCCCATCGTGCGGATCCGCTCCGCCATCCCGAGCGTACGAAGCTGGGTCTCGGCCAGGCTGGTCTCCGGCGGCAGCTCGACCGTCACCTCGTACTGGGCGACGTCCTGGTCGGGCACGAACTCGAAGCCCAGCAAGCCGCCGAGCACCACCGTGATGACCAGCGAGACCACCGCGAGCCCGACCGTGACCTGGCGGTAGCGCAGGGCGGCGCGGATGATGACCCGGTACACGCCCTGGATGCGGTTCAGCACGCCCTGGATGAGGCCGCTGACGCCCTTCGGCTCCTCGTGCAGATCGTGGGCCCGCAGGAAGCGCGCCGACAGCATCGGGGTCAGGGTGAAGGACACGAAGAGCGAGAGCAGCACGGCAAAGGCGACGGTCAGACCGAACTGGAAGAAGAACTGACCGATCATGCCGTCCATGAAGGCGACGGGCACGAACACGGCGACGATGGACAGGGTGGTCGCGAGCACCGCGAGCATGATCTCGTTGGTGCCGTTCGCCGCCGCGGTCATCGGGTCCTCGCCCAGCACCGTGCGGCGGCGGACGATGTTCTCGATGACGACGATGGCGTCGTCGATGAGGATGCCGATCGACAGGGACAGGGCCAGGGTCGTCATCATGTTCAGGGTGAAGCCCATCACCGATACGAAGGCGAACGTGCCGATGACCGAGACCGGCAGGGCCAGGGCGCTGATGAGGGTCGCGCGCCAGTCCCGCAGGAAGAGCAGGATGATGGCGACGGCGAGCACGCCACCGAGCACGATGTCGAGCTGCACGGTCTCGATCGAGGCGTTGATGAGCGTCGAGTTGTCGACCATGACCTCGATGCGGGTGCCGGGGGGCGCGGCCGCACGCAGCTCGGGGAGGATCTCCTTCACCTCCTCGGCGACCCGGACGGTGTTGCCGTCGGACTGCTTGCGAAGGAGGAGGGCGACCGCCGCATTCCCATCGAGGAACGCCGCGGATCGCGCTTCTTCCAGCCCATCCTCGATGACCGCCACGTCGCCGAGGCGCACGATGGAGTCGCCCATGGTGGCGAGGGTGATGCTGGCCAGCTCGTCGGCGGTGGCGGCCTGGGCGCTCGCCTTGATCGACAGCTCCGCCTCGCCGTCGTCGATCCGGCCGCCGGGGATCTGGATGTTCTGGGCGCCGATCGCCTGGGCCACGTCGGTGGCAGTCAGGCCGAACGACTCGAGGCGGGGCAGGTCCAGCCAGACGTGCACCTCGCGCTCGCGACCGCCGACGATGTCGATGCTGCCGACGCCGTCGACCTGCTCCAGCGCGGGCTCGAGCTCGTCCTCGACGTAGCGCACCAGCTCCTGGACCCCGCTGTCGCCGGTGACGGCGAGCTGCAGGACCGGAGCGGCGCCGAGGTCGACCTTGCGGATCATCGGCTCCTCGACCTGGTCGGGGAGGTCGACCGCGGACAGGGCGTCGCGGATGTCCTGGGCGGCGACGTTGATGTCGGTGCCCAGATCGAAGGAGACGACCACCTGACTGACGCTCGACAGGCTCGACGACTCCAGGGTGTCGAGGCCGGCGAGGCTGTTGAGCTGCTCCTCGATGGGGGTCGTGACCTGGTTCTCGATGGTCTCGGGATCCGCGCCCGGCCAGATGGAGACGACGGTGACGACCGGAAGGTCGACCTCGGGGAACTGGTCGACGTTGAGGCTGCGGTAGAAGAACAGGCCGAACAGGGCGATGGCGAACATCACCATCGTCGTGAAGACGGGTCGGCTGATCGCGAGCTTGGGCAGGTTCACTCTGCACCTCCGGCCCGGGCGAGCTCGCCGGCGACGCGGACCGGACCGGGGCGCACGGCCTGGGTGCGGGACGCGACGAGGACCTCGCCGTCAGCGACCCCGGCGAGCAGCTCCACCCGGCCGTCGGGCAGGTCGCGGGCCTCGACCGGCACCCGCTGGGCGGCCCCGCC
>CALATR010001198.1 GCA_937891875.1 uncultured Pseudomonadota bacterium
CCCGCCAGGACGGCGGCGCGGGCAGCTTGCCCAGCGGGTGCGGGTTGTCGAAGTCACCGTGGAACACGGGCCAGCTGGCCTCTGCAGTCATCGCTCGCCTCCAGGGACCAGCGCGGCCCCGGCCAGATCGTGGGTGCCGGGCAGGCGCCGGCTCATGTCGTCGAAGAGCAGCACCGTCGCATCGCCGATGTGGACCCAGTCCTCCTGCCAGTCCACGCTCCGCCGGTCCGTCCCCGCGGTGCGCCGGAGTCCCCTCACGGTCCGGGCGATGGACGCCACCGGGACCTGCCGCAGCCGATCCGCCAGGCGGACCGGCCCCTCCAGCGTCCGCACGCCTCCGCTCCGCGTCCACGCGAGCAGGGGCACGCCCGACGTGAGCGCGGCCGCCACCGGGCAGCCCTGCTGGTCGAGCGCAAGCCCGCCGTCCACCACCACCGCGACCGGTCCGACGTCGTCCAGGTCCAGCGAGAACTCCACCAGGTCCATGCCCGGCAGCAGGTGCAGGCTCCCCCCCTCGACCATCGCGCCGGGCGCGTACGGATCGAGGCTCAGGCCATCGGCCAGCTGGGCGCGACGAGTGTCCCACAGGTCCTGCAGTCGCGAGCGCATCTGACCGTCCTGCAGCCGGTCCAGGGCGCGCACGACGACTCCGTGCACAGCACCCAGCGGGAAGATGTCCTGCCCGCGCGGTACCTGGCAACATGCCTCGAGGGCGCGATCGAGCATCGCCAGCGGCAAGACGAACTCGATGGTCGCCTTGTGCACGTTCGGGAACCCCTCGCACGCCGCGAGCGCCGCCGGGACCACCGCCTCCAGCGCCGTGACGGGATCGTCGGCGAGGCCGAGCGCGTCGATCGGCTCCAAGGGGATCGGGGTCGCGCTCAGGTACAGGTAGGGGCGCACCTGCTCGGAGTCCGGCGAGCCGAACAGCGAGAGCACCGGCGCGCTCCACAGGGTGGTCTTCGTCCCTCGCGCCTGGGTCAACCAGAGCCGGGCTCGCGGCGCATCCTCGCCATGAAGCTGCTTGAACGCGGCGTCCCGCCACGCCTGTCCCTCACCGCCCGCGAGGCCCACGAGCTTGCTGAACACGAGCAGCGGGCTGGCCTCACCGTCGGGCACCGCGAGCTCGGACAGCCGCCGCACGACGTGCTCCAGCAGACGCTCCGCGGGCACGTCCAGCGCGTGCTCGAACCCGGGCGGCAGGCTCTGCAGGTAGGCCTTGATGACCTCCGCCCGAGAGGGCTCCCCCGCCGCGCGGAGCAGTGCCACCAGGCGATCGCCGAGATCGGGCGCCGAAGCGAGCTCGGGCGGCGGCGGCACGGCACCCTTCCACGCGTCCACGGCCGCCTCCACCCGGGCGATCTCGTCGAGGTAGCCCGGACCGAAGCGGCGCAGCTGGTCGAACAGCGGCGATCCGAGGAGGTTCTCCTGTCGAAGGCGCCGGATCACCGCCC
>CALATR010001199.1 GCA_937891875.1 uncultured Pseudomonadota bacterium
CGCTACTGCAACGTCGAGGCGGAGACCCTGGCCCGCTTCCTGCGGACGGCGACCGAGGGCGACTATCCCTCGCCAGCCACCTTCGGCCGCGCGGTGGAGAAGCGCTTCGACGCCCTCGAGGGCATCCACTATGCGCCCATGCTCGGCGCGATGACCGACGTCGGCCTCACCCGCCAGCTCAACGAGGACAACTGGGGCTGGTCCAAGCTCTCGAACCGCGCCACCCTGTACGTGGTCGCCGACGGCATGGGTGGACACGACGGCGGCGAGGTCGCGAGCGATCTGGCCGTGCGCACCATCTGCGAGGTCGCCCAGCGCTCGGAAGCCGACGCCCCGCCCGAGGAGGCCGGCCTCGAGGAGCTGCTCGACCGCGCCTTCCAGTCGGCGAACAACACCATCAAGGAAGAGGCGGAGAAGCGGCACATCGACATGGGCACGACCCTGGTGTCGATGCTGCTGGTGGACAACCGCCTGGCCTACGTCGCCAACGTCGGCGACTCGCGGGCCTACATGATGCGGGACCAGAGCCTGCACCAGCTGACCGAGGACCACAGCCTGGTCGCGAAGATGGTGGAGCGAGGCCGGATCTCGGCGGAAGAGGCCCGGCACCACCCGCACAGCAACATCCTGCTCCGCACGGTCGGCACCGAGCGCGACGTGGAGATAGACATCTTCCGCGTCGATGTCAGCGCGGGTGACCGCATCCTGATGTGTTCGGACGGCCTGTGGGGCGAGGTCGAGGATCGCGACATCGAGTCGATCCTCAACACCTATGCCGACCCGCGGATCGCGGCGCGCGAGCTGGTCCGGGCGAGCCACCACGGCGGCGGCAAGGACAACGTGACCCTGATGATCGTCGAGGTTCCGGACGCGTCTTGAGGCTGGTCCACGACCCGCCCACGGCCCGCTCCAAGGTCAGCCGTCGTCGTCGGGTCCATCGCCCGAGCCGCTGCGGCCGTCTCCCGCGTCCCTGAGGTAGCCAGCCTGCTCGAGCAGACCGCGCAGCTCGGCGTCGTAGCCGTAGGTCGCGCTGTCGTCGGCCCTGGGGACCGGCACGATCGCCGTGCGAACGGTCAGCTCGGCGCGGTCGGAGAACGGCATGACCAGGCGGCTGTCCGCGCCGGGGGTCTCGTCGGGCACGGGCACGACGACGGGACGGGGCAGGGACTTGCTGTGGACCGAGAGCACCATCGGCCGGGGCGCTTCGGTCGGCTCGGCGAGCTGGAGGTAGACGTCGCGGGCGCCACGCCAGCCGTTCGGGAAGGTGACCGTGACCGAGCCGTCGTCGGCGTGCTCGAGGGTGGGCTCCCGGGGGCTGGTCGCGTCCTCGCCGAGCCAGGCCCGCACGACCTCACGGCGGGGATGCACGGGGAGGGCGACGTCCACCTCGAACGCGCGGGCGCGGTTGGTCCGCACGCCGATCCAGGTCACCTCGGCCAGCTCCCTGCCGTGGGCCTCCGCTAGCTGATCGTGCCAGAACGGGCGTCGATCCGGCGGAACTGGGCCGATGGACTCCTGGGTGCCGGACCGGTCGGTCAGGCGCTCGATGCCCTTGGTGGTCTCGAAGGTGTGGGGGCCTTCGACCACGCCCCAGCGCTCGAAGCCGTACAGCGGGTGGCCCAGGGGCAGGGCGCGGGACGGCTCCGGCTCGTTGGTCGGACGGACGGTGAGCAGGCTGCGGCCGTCCAGGTCCGCGGGCACGTCGAGGCCGTACCAGTCGAGCACCGTGGGCGTGATGTCGAGCAGGGAGACGGGCGCGTCGAGGCGCCCGGGGGTCACGCCAGGCCCGGCGATCACCAGCGGCACCTGCACGAGCTCCTGGTGCAGGCTGTGGCCGTGCTCGAACCCCCCGTGGTCCCAGAACTCCTCGCCGTGGTCGGAGTAGATCACGACCAGGTCGTCGTCGCGCAGGTGGGGCTGCAGCCGGGCGAGCTGGGCGTCGACGAAGGCGATGTTGTTGTCGTAGCGGTCGACGATCCACCCCTTGGACGCCGCCGACGGGGCTCTGACCGCCTCGCGCAGGAAGCGATCGCCCGCCCGCCAGCTGAGCGGCGCCGGCCCGGCGAACTTCGACCGGAAGGGCTCCGGCTCCTCGTAGGGGAGGTGGGGGTCCATGAAGTGCAGCAGCAGCAGGGCGTCGCGATCGCCGTGCTGGTCGAGCCAGGCGATGGCGCGGTCGACCTGGGCATCGGCGGGGGCGAGGTGCTCGACCCGGTGCATGCCGAAGCCGCGGGCCCCCCCGAAGGCGTCCGACAGGTACAGGTTGGCGGCGAGGGCGCCGGTCGCGACCCCGTGTTCCCGGAGGCGCTCTCCCAGCGTGGGTCCGTGGGTCCAGCCGGTGGGCCGGCGGCCGCTGATGCTGCTGCGGTAGGCGGGAAGGGTCCAGGGCGCGACCGACCACGCCTGCTCGTGGACTGCGCCGCGCGCGCCGACGGCGTCGACCCATGGGGTGGTGTCCCGGCCGTACCCGTAGGCGCCCAGGTGATCCGCACGCAGGGTGTCGATGTAGACCAGCAGCACCCGGCGGGGCGCGACCTTGCGCGGGGCGACGATCGGATCGGCCAGCAGCACGTAGTCGGAGGTGCTGGTCGCCCCTGGATCGGTCCGGAGGTGCAGGCGCACCGACTGGCCGGCAAACGCGGACAGGTCGACGTGCACCGGAGCCGCGGTGGATCCGGGGGTCAGCCGCGCGCGCCACAGCTCGCGTTCCCCGTCCCCGCCGACCTCGACGGCCAGGCTGACCTCGGCGCCGTCGCCGGGTCCGAGATCGCCGAGCTCCGGTGGGATCAGCAGCGGCGTGGTGTGCAGCTCACCGGCAGGCGGGATCGTGACGTCGACGGCCAGGTGGGCGGGTGCTGGCAGCAGCAGGCCCTCGCGCACGACCTCGTCCACCTGCAGGCGGGCGCGCACGAACTCCTCCGGACTGCCCGTCGTGGAGAACGCGGGGTTGAGGCGCCCTTCCCGGGACTGCGCCAGAGGTGCGCGCAGGCGGAAGCCCTCGGGCGACTCCGCGGGATCCGGGAGTGCAACAGTCAGTTCCCTCTCGGAGACGCTCCACCAGCGTCGCAGCCCGACGGTCGCGTAGGGAAGGCCGCGACCGTGGGCATCGAGCACCGACAGGCCGCGGGGAGCACGTCCGGTGAAGGTCGCCCGCGGGCGCACGGGCAGCGGAGTCACCCAGCGGGTTGCGCCCTCGGACTCGATTCGGGTCCACGGGCCGAGAAGCATGCTCTCGGGCGGACTCTTGCCGTCGCGGGCGTCCGCGGGCAGCTCGACGATGGCGAGGTCCAGCGCGTCGAGCGCCACGCCCGGGGCATCGGTCCGGATCGGATCGGGCCGGTGCGGCTCCGCCTGCCAACAACTCCCGGACATGCCCATGGCGCCGATGAGGGCGGCATGGCGGAGGAGGCGAGCAGTGGCGTGCTGGCGCGGCATGGGGGCCCGGACTAACCGACGGGGCTTCCCCCGGCGGCTTCAGGGATCGGACCGAGGCTTCCTCGAAACGTCCTCGAATCTGGTGGGGGGTGAACATCGGTGACGGAAGACGACACTTCCCCGTCGTCGCGTCCCGGCTGAGTCCAGCCTTCCAGATCTCCGGGTCTGGTCCGGCCTCTCCCGGAGCACGACGATCAGGCAGTTGACTTCCCCGTCATCGACCTGTATCCCTACTGACTCGCGGCCCGGGTCCCCAGATCCGGGCGTTCTCCCCAAGGTTGTGCTTTCAACCTTCGTGATCTACGGCCAGGACGGGTCCCATGACCATGGTTCGTATCCGCATCGCCCACCTCGCGGCGCTCTTCGTGAGCCTCGCCGCGTTGATGGTTGCGCTTCCTGCTCTCGCCCAGACCACCGGCCAGCTCCGTGGCCAGGTCGTCGACGCGGATGACTTCGGCGTACCCGGCGTCACCGTGACGCTCTCCGGCGAGAAGCTCATCGGAGGCTCCCAGGACCGCACCACCGACGTGGACGGTCGCTTCGTCTTCGTGGAGCTGCCTCCTGGCGAGTACGACCTCGTCGCGGCCAAGGAGACCTTCCCCACCGTCAACGTCACGGGCATCCAGATCATCGTGGGTCGCACCACGAATCAGGAAATCCTGATGGACAAGGACGTGGAGGTCGTCGACGTCGAGGGCAAGCGCCCGGTGGTCGACGTCGAGGACACGACCCGCGGTCAGGTCCTGACGAAGGAGTTCCTGGACCGGATCCCGACCGGTCGAAGCTACCAGTCCGCGGTGCAGATGGCCAACGGCGTCGTCGGTGGCTCGAACCCGAACATCGCGGGCTCGGCCAGCAACGAGAACACGTACATGATCGACGGCGCGACCATCACGGACCCCGTCACCGGCACGTTCTCGCTGAACTTCAACTACGACGCGATCGAGCAGATCGAGGTCCTGCTCGGCGGCTTCATGCCGGAGTACGGCC
>CALATR010001200.1 GCA_937891875.1 uncultured Pseudomonadota bacterium
GCCGCCGCTCGGACGGGTGCGGGCGTAGCGGGCGGGCTCGAGGAGGCGGCTGGGCTCGACCTGGAGATCATCGAGGAGCAAGGTCCGCAAACCGTGGGCGTCGAGCACGCCGGAGCCGCGCATGGTGCGGGCGAGCCAGGCGCCCACCTGGTCGGGCTCGAGGCGCTCCGGCTGCACGACGTGGCGCAGGCTGTCGCGCCACAGCCGCAGCTGAAGATCGCGTATGGCGTCGCCGAGGGCTCGGAGGTGGGCCGGATCGGCGGGGGGAAGCAAGGCGTCGCGCGGGCCGAGCGCGTCATGGACCGCCTCGGCGTCGGCGAGGGGGGGCTGGCGAACCAGGGCCGAGTGCTCCGCGCGGAGGCGGCTGATCAGCGTGTGGGCGAGATCGAGGAAGGGGCGGCGCGAGGAGACGAGGCCGAAGCGCAGGGCGCGGACGGTGGCCTGATCCTGGTCGGACTCGACGACGGGTGCCTCGATGATGACTGCGACGCGCACGTGGCGCAGATCGCCGGCGGCCCGGGCGCGCTCGAGGTCTCCAGCGACCAGCAAGGCCACGGCACTCGGTCGCTCGGCGGAGAGGAACATGCGGATGCCGTTGCCCCGCTGACCCGCGCCGCGACGGGCCTGACGCCGCTGCTGAAGCAGGGTCGCCATGCGATCGCTGGTCAGGGCATCGAGCCAGCCGAGGGCGGCGCCGTGGAGCAGCTGGTAGCGATCGATGGGCACGCCCTCGCGGATGGCGCGGCGGAAGGCCCGGCGGTAGCGGCGACCGGCCCGGGCCTCGGACGTGCTGCCGCCCCACTCGCCGCGGCCGATGAGGGAGAGGCGGCGGTGGGGGTGGCCGGGGGGCAGGCGGACCGTGCGCATGACCAGGTCCGCGGCCATGTCGAGCACCTGGCGGTCGTGGAAGCTGACCCGGGTGATGCCGCGCTCGAGCTGATCGTCGCCGAGCACGTCCAGGGTCGACTCGATGGCGCGGGCCTCGAGCCGGGCGTCGTCGTGGGAGCGCTCGGCGGTGGGATCGGGTCCGCCCAGGCGCTCCAGGGCGACGTAGTACATGTCGGTGCCGGGATCGGCGGTCGGGGTCGGCAGGAGCAGGGTGAACGGCGTGGGCGCGCGCACGACGGTGTGCTCGCCGCGGGTCAGCAGCACCTCTCCGGCGTCGACCGGCTGGAAGCTCGCGAGGGGGCGTCCGGTCGCGAGCGTGTGGCTGCCGTCGAGGTAGCCCGGGAACTGGAAGGGCTGGGCGCCGTGGGGGGCCTGGCGGAAGGCGTCGATGACCTCGAAGACGTCGGTCTGGGCGGTGGAGGCGGGGGGGTGGGTGCGCCACACGCCCAGCGCGTCGAGGAAGCGCACGACGACCTCGAACGCCCGGCGCCGGTTGTCGGGATCGCTGTGCTGGCCGGCCTCGAAGGTGATGCCGATCCGCTCTGATCCCTCGCCGAGGTACAGGCCCACGTCGGGGGTCACGCCTCCGCCCAGCACACCGTCCTCGTGCAGGCCGGTGATGATCCGAGCCACGCCCAGCTTGCGTACGATCCGCGCGTGACGCTGATCATCGCGCACCACCAGGAAGGGCGGCGAGGGCTGGCTGGTCGAGTGCAGATCGAGGATCGCGTCGACCTCGCGGAGCAGCGGCGCGAGCTGCAGCACCCGCCGCTCCTCGTAGCAGCGCTCCTCCGCCGGCATCGCGGCGATCCGGGCGAGGGCGTCGGCGTCCCACAGGCGGTTGATGTCGGTCCCGCCCTCGGTGTGGCGGCGCCCGTCGGCGGCAGCTTCGAGGTTGCTGCGCACGATGAGCAGCGAGCCACAGGTCAGCTCGTCGCCGAGCATGGGCTCGAGACGCTCGAGGACCAGCTGCCCCACCGGCTCGTTGCCGTGGGTGACGGCGACGAGCGCCACCGCGGGACCGGGGACCGGCTGCCCGTCCTCGCCCACGACGCGGTAGCGAACGGTGCCGGGCACACCATCCACCGCGCGCTCCACGACCACGGAGCTGGGCCGCCGGCCCGCCACCCCGGCCGCCTCCGCCGCCACGTCAGGCCGTCCCGTCAGCCGCGGACTCGGCGGATGCGGTGGACTTCTTGGCGGTGGTCTTCTTGGCGGTGGTCTTCTTCGCCGTCGTCTTCTTCGCGGCGGTGGTCTTCTTCGCGGCCGTGGTCTTCTTCGCGGCGGTCGTCTTCTTCGCGGCGGTCGTCTTCTTCGCCGTCGTCTTCTTCGCGGCGGTCGTCTTCTTGGCCGTCGTCTTCTTCGCCGTTGTCTTCTTCGCCGTGGTCTTCTTCGCCGTGGTCTTCTTGGCGCCGGCCTTGGGCTCCCGCGGCGGGAACTCGAAGCCGTGCTTGCCGGTGGGCTTGCGGAAGAGTGCGCCGCGGAAGGGGCGACCGCGGCGGCTGATGAAGCCGTCGAGGGTCTCGGTCTTGGCTGCCTCGGAGAAGAACAGGCGCGCCTCGTCGACGGTGATCTCCCGGTGGCAGACCACCTTGGGCAGCACCGGCGCCTTCTTGACCTTGTTCTCGAACAGCCGCTCGCTGACGTAGCGGTGGTTGGTCTCGAGGATCCACGACTCGGGGTCCTCGGGGTCGGGCATCAGCTTGCCGAGCACCTCCTCCGGCTCGTCGCCGGTGGGGCTGTCGCCGTACTCGACCCGCATCTGCCAGCGCTTCTTCTCGTCCTCCTCCGCCGGAGGATCGAGGAAGATCGTGCCTTCCAGCTCACGACCGCTCTTGTCGTAGAAGCCTGGGATGGGGCCGACCTTGCCGTCGCGCACCAGCTTGCGCGCGGTCTCCCGGTCGATGTAGCGCCCGCCGCGATCCTTCCAGATCATCAGCGTGCAGCCCTCGTCCGAGCGATCGTTGCGGGTGCAGGCGTAGCCCCAGATGTTCTCGATGACCTGGCCCTCGCCGCACGCGGGGCAGGTGCCGAGGGACGGGTCCTTGGCGTACAGGTCGCCGTAGTCGAAGCCCACCAGCTTGTCGGTGATGCTGCGGGTCATGTCCTCCAGCTCGCCGAGCACCGCCGAGCGATCGAGCGCGCCCTCCTGGACCAGCTCCAGCTTGTACTCGAGCTGACCGGTCAGCTCGGCCTGGGCGACCTCGTCGACGTGCAAGCGGCCGATGACGTCCATGAGGCGCAGGGCCTTGCTGGTCGGGCCGAGCTTGCCGCTGGTGCGCCGCGCGTAGCCCTTGCGCACGAGGCCATCGATGGTGTCAGCACGGGTTGCCGGCGTTCCGAGGCCCTTTCCGCGCATCGCCTCGGCAAGGTCGTCGTCCTCGATGAGCTTGCCCGCGGTCTCCATCATGCGGAGCAGCTGGCCTTCCGAGTAGCGGCCGGGCGGGCGGGTCTCCTTTGCCTCGAGCTCGGGGTCGTGGACCTCGACGCCGACGTCCTCGGCCTTGGTCTTGCCCGGGATGAGCGGCGGAAGCTTCGGCGGGGCGTTCTCGTCGTCGGACTTCTGGAGCGCCTGGAAGAAGCCCGGGATCTCGAGGGTCCGCTCGCGGGTGCGGAAGCGCTGGTCCTCACCGCCGACGTCGACGGTGACGATGCGCTCGACCACGGCCCAGGTGGCGGGCCCCATCAGCGAGGCCAGGAACTGGCGCACGACGAGGTCGTAGATGCGCTGGTCGTCCTGGGAGAGCTGGCGCTCGCTCTCGTTGCCCGTGGGCACGATCGCGAAGTGGTCGCTCACCTTCTTGTCGTCGAGGATGATGTCCAGGTTCAGGGGACCGTCGTTGACGATGATGTCGGCCACGTCCTTGTAGTCGACGTCGGCCTGCAGCGCGCCGAGCACCTTGTCCAGGGTCTCGCCGTAGTCCTCGGGCAGGTGCCGGGAGTCGGTACGCGGGTAGGTCAGCATCTTGTGGCCTTCGTACAGGCGCTGGGCGGCGTCCAGCGTCCGTCGGGCCGAGAAGCTGAAGCGCTTGTTCGCCTCGCGCTGGAGTGCCGTCAGGTCGAAGGGCAGCGGCGGCTTCTGGGTCGACTTCTTGCGGGTCTCGCTGGCGAGACCGTCGTCGCGCTGCTGGACGCCTGCCAGGATGGTCTTGGCCCGCGCCTCGTCGAAGATGCGGCTGGGTCGGACGTCGCGGTCGGGGTGGCCCTCGTTGGCGGGGTCGTACCAGCGGCCCTGCCAGACCTGGTCGTCCTTGGCGAAGGTCGCGACGATCTCCCAGTAGGGCTTGGGCTCGTGAGCCATGATCTCGCGCTCGCGGTCGACCAGGATGGCCAGGGTCGGCGTCTGCACGCGGCCCGCGCTCCACACGCCGCCCTCGCGGCGGCCACGCAGACGCTTGGTGAGGGCGCGGGTGGCGTTCATGCCGATGAGCCAGTCGCCGACCGCCCGCAGCCAGGCGGCGTCGGCCAGAGGCTGCAGCTCGCTGCCGGGACGGAGCTCGGCAAACGCGGTCCGGATGGCGTCGTGGGTCATCGACTGCAGCCACAGCCGCTGGGTCGGCATGTCGTCGAGGCCGGTGTACTCGACCGTGCGTCGGAAGATGAGCTCGCCCTCGCGCCCGGCGTCACAGGCGTTGATGACGCCGTCGACATCCTTGCGCTTGCCGAGCTTCTTGATGTCGGCCAGGCGCTTCTTCTGCCCATCGCGGGGCTTGATGGTGTACTTCTCCGGAATGACCGGAAGATCCTTGATCAACCAGTCCTTGAACTTGGGATCGTAGTCCTGGGGCTCGGAGAGCTCCAACAGGTGGCCCACGGCCCAGGTCACGACGAAGTCGTCGCTCTCCATGTACTCGTCGTGTTCCTCGAAGCCGCCGAGCGCCGCCGCGATGTCGCGCGCGACACTGGGCTTCTCGGTGATCACCAGCCGCTTGCCCACAGAACCCTCACCCGCAATCGGTGCCGTCCGCCGTCACCGCATGCACTATCGGCACGACTCGGCAGGCCCGGACCCTAAAGGGGTCTTCGGGGGACGCGCAAGGCCAGACGAGCGGGTCGTCACGTCACGGTAGTGCTACGAGCCCCCGCATGCTGCGTCCCGATCCGCCTTCCGAGCCCACGCTGCGCCGTACTCTGGTCGACCTCTGTCACCGCCTTCACCAGGCGGGTCTGCTGGTCGCACTCGATGGCAATGTCTCGGCACGGCTGACGGACGGCTCCATCCTGTGCACCCGCGCGGGCTGCCACAAGGGCTTCGTCACCGAAGACGACCTGGTGGTCACCGACGACCAGGGTCGCTGGCTGCGCGGCCTCGGTCGCCCGACGTCCGAGCTGAAGCTCCATCTCGCGTGCTACCGGGCCCGGCCCGACGTGCATGCGGTGGTGCACGCCCACCCACCCCAGGCGATCGCGTGCACCGTCGCCGGCGTCGACCTGGACCGGCCGCTCCTGCCCGAGGTGGTGCTCACCCTGGGCACCATCCCCAACGTGCCGTACGCGACCACCGGCACCGAGGCGCTCGCGGAGGCCGTGGGAGAGGCGGTGCGGCTGCGCGACGCGGTCCTGCTCGATCGTCACGGCGCGGTCACCCTGGGACGCACCCTCCTGGAGGCGTTCTCCCGGCTGGAGACGGTGGAACAGGTGGCCCGGGTGGCGCTCCTCGCCTCTGCGGCCGGCTCCCTGACCCCACTTCCGCGCGACGAGGCGGTCGCCCTGCGCCGAGCCGGACTCGCCCGGTACGGAGGTCCGCCCGATGCTGTCGCGCTGGTGGAGGCTCCCGACGCGGATCTCAGTTATCCAGGGACGTCGTGAAGCCCTTCGATCTCGCCTACCACCACGCCAGCGCCCACGGCATCGTCGCCGCGGTGCACCTGCCGGACGCCGCCGCTCCCGTACCCGAAGAGGTGCTGGACCGGCTGCATCCCGGAGAGGTCGCCCATGCGCGCACCTTGGGGGGCTTCCGCCAGGTGAGCTTCGTCGGCGGTCGCCTCGCCCTGCGCCTCGCGACCCAGCAGCTCGGCCTGCAGCCGCCCGCGGTCCTGCCCGATGATCGCGGCTGTCCCGAGCTCCCCGAGGAGCTGATCGGCAGCATCTCCCACAAGCGCACCCTCGCGGTCGCCATGGTGGCTCGCAACCACGGCGCCACGCTCGGCGTCGATCTCGAGGACTACGGTCCGCCGAGGCTCGGCATCATGGGCCGGGTGCTCACGCCCCGCGAGCGGGCGATCGTCGAGTCCCTGCCCGCAGATCGCCAGTGGCCGGCCCTCCTGCTCCGGTTCAGCCTGAAGGAGGCCATCTACAAAGCGCTCGACCCCTGGGTCCGCCGCTACGTGGGCTTTCTGGAGGCGGAGGTGGATCCCGATACCGACGGCGGTGCCGCGGTCCATCTGCAGCTCGAAGGTGGGGAGGGCCCGTTCGACCTCGACGCGCAGTACTGCTGGCTGCACGGGCGCCTGCTGTCGTCGGTCAGGGTGCGCCCGGTACATCCGGGTGCAAGCCGCCCGGATGCCAGGGAAGAGGCGGGGGAGCTGGTCGCAGCCGGGTCCGAGCGGGACTGATCGGGCCGAACGGGCTCGACATGCCGGTGCTGACGTGGTTGAACGACGCGGGACCCGCGGGTAGCATCCGCGACACGGAGGACATGCATGTCGGGCACCGAACGCCGCACCACCCGCCAGCTCTTCAAGGAGTGGCGGTCGGGAGACGCCCAGGCGGGTCAGCTGATGGCCCAGCAGGTGGCCGACTGGTACTACGCCATCGCGACCTCGCGCCTGGGTGAGAAGCGGGGTCGAAAGCCTTGTGACGCGGCCTGTGTCGCCTTCGGACAGGGCGTCGTCGACATCACCGAGTCCCGCAAGCTGGTCCCGTGGGCCCACTCGCTCATCGTCGAGCAGCTCAAGGGCGCGGGCATGCGCGCGTCCGACGGGGACGAGCCCTCCGCCTACACCGCCCGCAACCGCCCCAAGCCCCTGCTGGTCGACGCCCGGGAGGCCCTGCCGGACGAGGTCGCGCTGCTCGAGGTCGTCTACGGCGCCGACGCCGATCGCTCCAGCATCGACGACATGGCCGAGCCCCTGGGCGGCAACCCGCTGGGCATCCTCAAGGCGCGCTACGCGGTGAAGCGCTGGCTGCGGGACAACCGCTCCGTGCCCTTCGAGGTCGCGCCCAAGGAGCCCGTGCTGGACCGCGCTCCCCTGCCCCTCTACGAGGCCGACCGCATGGCGAGCAGCGCGGAGGAGAGCCAGTTCGAGCAGTGGATGCTGACCGACCTGGACCTGTGCAAGGACATCGCCGAGTTCGCCCACTTCTCGATCGCCCTGCGCGGCGGCCTGCCCAGCCGGGCCGAGGTCGCCCAGGCCCGCGCCGCCAAGCAGGCCGCGGAGGAGCCCGAGCCGCCGACCGATCCGGGTCCGAGCCCCGCCCACGCGGTGTCCCGCCCGGTCGACACCGGCGGCGAGGAGCTCGAGAAGAAGGGTGGTGGCGCGATCGTCACCATCGCCGTCATCGCCATCGTGGTGCTGATCGTCATCGGCCTGCTCGCCGCGATCGGCGTCGGCGCGATGTTCATGATGTGACGACGGGCGGGGGCCGGCCTGCCGGTCCCTGAACCGATGCGTTCGCGCCAATTCGGCGGTATGGGTCGCGCATGGACGACGACATCCTGCAAGGCTGGACCCTGGACCCGGACACCCGCATCCGCATGCGGCTGGATCAGGTCCGCAAGCTGCTCGACACCATGGCCTGGCACGAGGCGGTGCTGGAGGCGGAGGAGCTCCTCGACGAGGAGCCCCAGCACGTGCCCGCCCTCGAGCTGCTGGCCAAGGCCCAGCTGGGCATGATGGACGCCGAGGGCGCGGTGCTGACCTGGGAGCAGGTGCACGCGCTGGACCCGACGCCCAGCGCAGACCGCCTGGCCAGCCTCGCGATGGCGCGCTTCGACACGACGGACCTGGTGGGCGCGGTCGAGGCGGCGCGGGAGTCCATCCGCCTGGACAGCGGCCGGGCGGAGGCCCACTTCGTGCTGGGGCTGGCCCTGGAGCGGCTCCCCGGTCGCTCGGTGGAGGCGGCCCAGGCGCTCGTGGCGGCCAGCCGGCTCGATCCCCTGGCCTACCCCTTCCCCATCCGGCTCGACGCCAAGGGCTGGGAGCAGGCGCTCACCACGGCCATGCTGCAGGTCACCCCGGAGGTCCGGGCCCTGTGGGAGGGCGTGCCGGTGCGACTGCCCGACTACCCGGACATGGAGCTGCTCCGCTCGAGCCAGCCCCACCTCTCCCCGCGACTGCCAGGGATGTATCAGGGCAATGCGCCGTCGCTCGCCGAGGAGCCCGTGGAGGACCCCTGGTCCGAGAAGCCGGACGGCCTGCTGCTCTTCACCCAGAACCTGGCCCGGGTGCACAGCCTGGACGAGCTGGTGGAGCGCCTCGCCGACGTGCTCGAGCAGGAGGCCCTGGTGTGGGTGGGCGAGGATCCCTGGGGTCCGGACGACGTCGAGCTCGAGGAGATGTGAGCGGCGGCCTGCGGTTCACGGTGCTGGGCTCCGGCACGGCCAAGCCCGACCCCGCCCGCGGTCCGACCGGCTTCCTGCTCCAGGCTCACGGCGCGAGCGTGCTGATCGACGGCGGCTCGGGCACCCTGCACCGCCTCGCCCGGGTCGGCGTGGACGCGGTCGAGCTGGACGCCGGCGTCTACTCCCACCGCCACGTGGACCACAGCGGCGACTTCGTGCCCCTGCTCTTCGCGATGTGCGTGCCGCCGAAGCGCACCCGGCCCTACCCGGTGTTCGCGGGCGAGGGATTCGACGCCTTTCACCTGGGTCTTCGCGAGGTGTACGGCAAGTGGATCCGACCGCCGGGCGGGGTGCCGCTCACGACCCTGCCCCTCGACGGCCCCGGTCTGGCCCTGCTCCCCGGCGGCGTCACCCTGCGCACCCTGCCCGCCAACCACAGCGCCGGCGCGCTCCACCTGCGCTTCGAGCTGGGTCCCCACGCGATCGTCTTCAGCGGGGACACCGGGCCATCGGACAACCTGGTGGAGCTGGCAGCCGGCGCGGACCTGCTGGTGTGCGAGTGCGCCGGTAGCGACGCGGAGCCGATCGGCGGGCACCTCACGCCGTCGGCGGTCCGCGATCTGGTCGCCGAGGCCCAACCGGAGGAGGTCTGGCTGACCCACTTCTACCCCCACGTGGACGTGCACGCGGCGGTGGAGCGGGTGGCGGAGGCGGGCGTGCCGGTGCGCCGGGCGGCGGACGGGGACGTCTGGGCGGTCGGGTAGGAGCGCTCACGGACGGGCGAGCCGGCCCCGCGGGAGGTCGCCCGTCGGGGTAGGCGGACCCATGGACCTGTTGTTCAAGCAGCTTCCGCGCGCGCTCTGGCAGGCCTCGGCCTGGCGAGACCTGACGGTGCAGGCCGATCTCCGGTACGACGCCCCCGCCGCGTGCACCCTGGACGCCCTGCGCCCGACCGACCGCGACGAGGTGCTGCCGGTCGTGCTCCACATCCACGGTGGCGCGTTCCGCGTGCTGTCCAAGGAGACCCACGGCTACGTCGCCAGCCGCTACGCCCGCGCGGGCTTCCTGGTGCTCAACGTCGAGTACCGGCTCGCGCCGGAGAGCCCGTTCCCCGCCGCCGTACGGGACGTGCACGCGGCCTGGCTGTGGGCGCGCGACCACGTGGCCGAGCTGGGCGGGGGTCCCGACCGCATCCTGCTCTCCGGCGAGTCGGCCGGGGCCAACCTGGCGCTGGGACTGGCGCTTTCCACCACCATCGACCGCGACGAGCCCTGGGCCCGCGCGGTCCGCGAGGCAGGCGCCCGGCCGCTGGGCGTGCACGCCTGCTACGGCTTCCTCCAGGCGACGGACACCGCGCGCTACGGACGCGATCTGCCCGTCGGCGCGCTGGTCGGCGCCCGCCTGCCGATCATCGAGCGCGACTACCTGGCCCGGGCCGATGCGACCTGGGGGCTCGACTACGCCGATCCGGTGCGGATCATCGAGCAGCTCGACGACGTGGGGCGCCTGCCCCCGGTCCTCGCCGTCTGCGGCACCCGGGACCCCATCTCCGACGACACGGCCCGGCTGATCGCCGCCCTCCGCGGGCGCGCGGACCTCGAGGCGCTGTGGGTGAAGGGCGCAGGCCACGGCTTCCACTGCCTGCCCGGACGCCGCTCGGAGGAGGCCTGGCTCGCGCTCCTGGGCCATGCAGAGCGCGTGGTGGGACCCCGGTGAGCGTCCCCGGATCCGTGAAGCAGATCCTGGGAAGTGGATCCATCGAGCAGCTTGGACCTGCAACATTCGCATCGGCCGATCGGGTGTGCACGGCGTCGCGTTCCCCCCGGACCCACGCGCAGCTGCTGGAGGTGCACCGCTCGCTGGCACCCGCGCTGGAGGCGTCCGGGGTGCGGATCCCGCGGCTCTTGGACCACACCGACGCGCTGGTCGTGGTCGAGCGCGTCCCGGGGATCCCGCTGGCGACGGGGCTTCAGCCGGTTGGGCACCTCCCCGACGGGGTGATCGCCGCGGCGGCCCGGTGGCTCGACGCGCTGCGCGCTGCACCGATCCCCAAGGTGGATCCACTCTCTCTCGACAAGGCTGCAAGAAAGCGGATCCTGACGATCCTTGAGGCACTACCTGAGCGTTGGATCCGGGCCTTGGAGGCGCACCTGGACCCCAGCGTGCTCGCCGGCCAGACCCGATCCTGGTGTCACCGCGACTTCCACCCCCGCAACTGGCTGTGGGACGGACGCACGCTCACCGTGATCGACTGGGAGCACGCCCGCCCCGACCACCCCGCGGTCGACCTGGCGCGGGTGCCCCTGGCGGTGAGCCGATCCCTCGAAGCTGCATGCAGGATCCCAGTGGATCCGGCGGCAATCCGACTGTTTCGGGTGATGGACGCCGCGGGGACCCTGGCGTGGGGGACGAGGCACGGGGCGGAGGCGTACGTGCGGGACGGGGTGGCGCGGCTTCAGGAGGTGGGGATTTGCGGGTGAGTGGAGGGGGAGATCGGGGTCACCCACGCGACGACCTCGGCGGCTCGCACCTCGACGTTCACCGCGGAGAAGCGGAGGCCCGGAGGTCTGACGGAGAGCCCACGCGATCCGGTTCCTTTGAACAAGGGTTGCATCCCAAGTAATCACGCGACGGGCGGGCGCCGGCCCGATGTGAGCGGGGGCTCTGCGCGCGTCGAGCCGCACCCTCACCACGAAGGCACGGAGGCACCGAGGGCCACGGAGAGGGGAAGCC
>CALATR010001201.1 GCA_937891875.1 uncultured Pseudomonadota bacterium
ACGACCCCGGCGCCCTCGCCCAGCACGAAGCCGTCCCGGTCGAGGTCGAAGGGGCGGGACGCGCGCTCGGGCGCATCGTTGCGGGTCGACAGGGCTCCCAGGCGGGCGAACCCGGCGAGCATCAGCGGGTGCACGAGCATGTCGACTCCCGCGGCGATCGCGACGTCGACCTCCCCGCGCTCGATGGCGAGCAGGGCCTCCCCCACCGCCTGGCCGGAGCTGGTGCATGCGGTCGACAGCACGGCCGCCGGCCCGAGGGCCCCAGCTCGCTCCGCCGTCTCCCGGACCAGCGCCCAGGGGGCGTGGGCGCGCACCGTCTCGGCCGGGGCCAGCTTCCCGTCGAGGGCCGCCACCAGCTGATCGACTGGTGGGCGCGAGGCCTCGGCGCCGAGGAACACCCCACGCCGCGCCGGGGGCACCGGATCGAGGTCGACCCCGTCGAGCCCCTGATCGAGCGCCGCGCCGAGCCAGGCCCGACACAGAGCGACCGCCTCGTCCTCCACCGACCCGTCCGCCCGGTGGACCCGCGGCCCCTCCGCCCCGATGTTCACCGGAAAGGAGCTGGCGTCGAACCTTGTGATCGGGCCGATCGCCCCCTCGCCCGCGAGCAGCCGGTCCATGCTCGTAGCCAGGGTGTGCCCGAGCGGCGTGACCGCACCCCGACCGACGACGACGGCCATCAGGAGCGCCACACCGCGGGGTCGAACCCGGGCCACAGCCGGGCGAGCTCCGCACCCTCCAGCGTCTCCAGCCGGGCGGCATCCGCGGGATCCTCGAGCGGGGCCGCGTTGAACACGAAGAGCTGCTGCGCCTGGGCGACGACCTTGCCGTCGACCCGTGCCTTGACCCGCATCTGGGCCGACTCGTCGCGCAGGGCGAGGAAGTCCGCCTGGAGCAGCACCTCCTGATCCGGCCGGACGAACCTGCGGAACTTGGCCCCGTCGATCATGGACAGGATCGGGAAGGGCCAGTCGCCGCGCTGCAGGCGCACGGTGTAGCCGATCCCCTTGCCCGCCAGCTGGGCGAGGGTCTCCAGCAGGATGACCCCCGGCACCACGGGGAAGCTGGGGAAGTGGTCCTCGAACAGCTCGAGGTCGCTCGGGAAGACGGCGGCTCCGGTGACGCGCTCACCAGGAGTCAGATCGTCGATACGGTCGAGAAAGCGCCAGCGCATACCCGCCTGCCTACACCGGGGGGACCAGCCTGCAAAGCCCGATGCCGTGGGCACTCACAGCTCGAGCGCCCGCCACAGGTACCAGCTGGCCGCGCTCCGATACGGCCCCCAGCGCTCCCCGCGAGCCAGAATCTGCTTGGGAGGCGGGATCTCGTCGAGACCAAACACGCGCTGGCAGCCCTTGCGGATGCCGAGATCGGTCGCGGGGAGCACGTCGGGGCGGCCCAGGCGGAAGATCAGGAGCATCTGCACGGTCCACGGGCCGACGCCACGCACGGCGGTGAGCCGCTCCACCAGCGCCTCGTCGGTGAGGCTGCCCATCGCCTCCAGCGTGGGCACGGTGCCATCGAGCACCTTGTGCGCGAGGTCCCGGGCGGCGACCGTCTTGGCGCGGGACAGCCCGGCGCCGCGCAGGACGTCGGGCTCGAGGGCGAGCAGGGGCTCCGGCGCGGGTCCGTCCTCGTCGAACAGGTCCACGACGCGACCGTGGATGGTGCGCGCGGCGGAGGTCGACAGCTGCTGCCCCACGATCGCCCGCAGGAGCGCCTCGAACGGGCTCTGCAGGTGGCGCAGCTGCAGCGCCATCGGACCGACCCGCTCGATGGTACGCGCGAGGTCGACGTCGACGGCGCAGAGGTGCCGGGCGGCGGTGTCGCGGCAGTACGGAAGCTCGTTCGTGGACATGACACCTCTCGGGCACCCGGCACCGGCGATGCTATCGTGCCCGCGGAGGTGCCGTTGCCGCCGCGTGCCGCTCTCGTCTGCTGCTTGTCGCTCGCTTCGTGCTGGGCGGGCAACCGGGCGCCGCTCCCGGACGAGCCCGCCGCCTGGGAGCCCATCGCGGGCGACCCCCCGGGTGGTCGCTGGGAGCTGGTGGAGCTCGTGACCGATCTGGCCTGCCCGGACGGCGAGGATGCTCGCATGTGGCTGGCCCGTCCCGCGGCCCCCGCCGGCCCCATGCCCCTCGCGGTCCTGTTCCACGAGGGCGCGTTCGACTACCCGACCGCCTCCACCGACACCGACGGCCTCACCTCGGGAAGCTGGCGCTCCCCCACCCGCCTGACCCGCGACTGGGCCGACCGGCGCTCCTGGGCCGCGCTCGGTCGCTGGGCGTCCGACGACGAGGCCATCGTGCACACCGGCGCCCTACCCCTCGCCCTCGCCGAGCAGGGTCACGCCGTGCTCGCCGTGCCCAACTGCTGGGGGGACTACGGCGTCAACGACGGCGACAACGACGAGGCTGCGGACGGCTTCGCCCGGCGTGGTGGCGCGCTCACCACCCTCGCCTGGAGCCTGGCCACCCAGGAGGGCGCCGCCGAGGCCGCGTCCCTGGAGCTCGGACTCGAGGTCGACGTCCTGGCCCCCGTGACGGTCGGCTTCGGCGAGGGAGGCCGCAGCGTCGGCGCCATCGTCCAGAGCCCGGCCCTGCAGATCCCTGCCGCGGTCATCCTCGACTCCACCGGCGACGACCTCGACATCTACTACGCCGACCCCGCGGTCTGGGCGGAGGAAGTGGAGGGTCTTCGCCGAATCTGGCCCGACGGCCGCGCGGCGAGCCTGCGGACCCGCCTGGGCAACGCCGCCCTGCCGGAGACGACCCACCTGGTCTTCAGCAGCACCGACCCCAACCTGCCCGCTGGCATCATGGACGAGCTGGTCGCCCACGTACCCACCCGCGGAGGCACGGTGACGGACACGGCGTCCACGAAGCGGCTGCAGCTGGCCGATGATCTGGACCTGGCGCGGGAAGTGGTCGCGGATGTGCTGGGGGTCGGAGGCGGCGGGACGGACGACACGGATCCGTAGAGGGCCGTGGCGGCGCGGTGATCTTCTGCGAGCGAGAGAGTGGCGGGGCGGTGATCCTCTCGCGGGGAGTCGCGTAGCTGCGGGCGAGGGAGTGGAGGGGCGGTGATCCTCCCGCGCGGAGTCGCGTTGCTGCGGGCGAGGG
>CALATR010001202.1 GCA_937891875.1 uncultured Pseudomonadota bacterium
CATCGCCGGCATCCGCGACGACGGCGTCGTCGAGCTGGCCTACGGCTCGGCGAGCAGCCTCACCCGCGTGCCCTTCGTGGTGGAGAGCGACGCCGGCACCATCACCCCCACCGCCATCAGCGTCACCGCGACCGACGGCCGGGTGATGATCGCGGTCCGGGGAGCAGACAGCACCGAGCGGATCGGCTGGACGCTGCTGCAGACTCCGTAGCCCTTCTGGTACTCCGCTCGCTACGCTCGCTCCGCGCTTCGATCGGCACGCTGCGCGGCCTCCTCGCTTGACCTTCTGGTACTCCGCTCGCTGCGCTCGCTCCGCGCTTCGGTCGGCGCGCTGCGCGGCCTCCTCGCTTGACCTGCCTCCTACGGCTCTGCGTCCGCCGTGGCGGGGCCGTCGCCGCGGATGCGGAAGGCCTTGCGCGTCTGCACGCCCTGCTCGTCCGCGGCCACGACGACGATGACGTTCTCGCCAGGTTGGATGCGGATCTTCGGGGTCAGCTTCGCTTCGGCGCGACCGCCCTGGGCCCAGTCGATCTTCTCGCCGTTGGCGTAGACGACCACGTGGTCGAGGCGGGTCTCGTCGGTCGCGACCAGGGGGTAGTCGATGACCTGGGTCGGGGCGGACAGGGGCCGGCCAGGGGCGTCGATCCGGGGGGCCTGCAGGCTCACTGCGGTGCCGTCCACCGGGAGATCGACCGGCCACTGCACCAGCTCGTCGCCGTAGGTGTCGGCCTCGATCGACAGGCCCAGGGGCACCACCGCCGGCGCGCCCGGACCCAGCTGGAGATCGAGGTTCACCCGGGCAGAAGCGCGCTTCGCCAGGGTCGGGATCCGGGCGGACTGGGTCTTCAGCTCCACGTCGATGTCGCCGGGGTGGCCAAACGCGACCTCGACCCCGGTGAGCTCCTCGTCGGACAGGTTGTGCACGGTGACCTCGGCGTGGCGCAGGCCATCGCTGGCCGGCACGACCCGGGCGGTCACCGCGAGCTCGGGAATGTCGGGCGAGGCGCTGCGCAGCACCACGCTCTCGGCCTCGACCTGGGGGCGGCCGGCGACCCGCAGGGTGGCGACCACGTCGTCCTCGCGAGGCAGTACCCCCGCGCGCAGGCGGATCGTGTGCACCCCGCTCGCGGTCTCGCCGGCGCCGATCCGCCCGATGGGCATGGCGACGCCGTTCCACATCGGGAAGCTCTCGCTGTGCAGCACGACCACGGCACGCTCCAGCGGTGCGGCCTCCCGGTTGGCGACCGTCGCGCGGACCAGCACCGCACCCGGCTCGTCGGCCACGGCCTCGCCGATGACCCGCACGTCCGCCTGCACCGGGCGATCGCTGGGCTGACCGAGCAGGTTCCAGTCGATGCCGTGAGCGCCCAGGGCATCGACCACCTCGGCGTCCTGCTCCGCCCGGACCTCGCGGGCGACCTCGCGCAGCGCCTTCACCACGGCCTCGCGACCGGGTCCGTCGGACTCCAGCACCGCCCGCCGCGCGACCTCCAGCCGGATGTCCGGGGGGTCCACCTTCCTGCCCCGCCAGCCGGGCGTCTCGTGCACGACGGGAACGACGTCGTCGAAGGGCGCGCCGGTCTCGTCCTCGGTGAAGCGGTGAAACCGCATGCCCCGGTCGTCGAGGATCACGTCTGCCAAGGCCAGATCGGGCTTCAGGCCCTCCTCGCCGATGCCGACGCTGCCGGCCAGCAGGTACCGCGCGACCGTCAGCTTCAGCCGCGCCTCGGGGTCGATCGGGTAGACCTTCTGCACGGTGCCCTTGCCAAACGACCGGCTGCCGACCAGCGCCGCGCGGTCCAGCTGCAGCAGCGCGCCCGCCATGATCTCGGAGCCCGACGCGGTCCGCCGGTCCATGAGCACCACCACCGGGATCTCCGGTTCGTCCCCCGAGGATCGCGCTTCCATCCGCGACTGCAGGTTGCGCACCGTGCCCCCGTCCGAGCCCACCGTGCGCAGCAGCAGACCCTCGTGCACGAACGCGTCCGCGGATCGGGCCGAGTCCTTCATCGACCCGCCGGTGTTGCCGCGCAGGTCGATCACGAGTCCCTTGCCCAGCGCGCCCTCCTCCCGCAGCGCGGCGAGCGCGAGCCCGAGGTTCTCATCGGTGCGCTGGGAGAAGTGGGTGATGCGGACGTAGCCGACGCCGCCGGCCAGGGCGCGGTGCTCGACGTTGGGCACGACGATGATCTGGCGGGTCAGGGGCAGGTCCAGGGTGCGGCCCCCGCGCTCGACGGTCAGGGTGAGGTCGCTGTCGGGCTCGCCGCGGATCCGCCGCGACGCCTCGCGCACGGTCATGTTGAGCGTGCTGACGCCGTCGATCCGCACGACCTTGTCGCCCGCCTTCACCCCGCCCTTGGCCGCCGGACCGTCCGGCATGACGTTGGTGACGGTGAGGCGCTCATCGCGGAGCACGACGGTCAGCCCGACCCCGACCAGGGTGCCCTTGAGCCGCACGTCGAAGCGATCCAGGCGATCCCCCGACAACACCGTGCTGTACCGGTCCAGCGCCCCGGTCAGACCCTGCAGGATGGACAGGCGCAGGTCGACGCCCGCCGTGTCGAAGCCGGACGCGACGACCAGGTCCTCCAGCGCCGCGAGGGCCTCGGGCAAGGTCTCGACATTGGCGACCGACAGGCTGCCGATGGGCGTGCCGTTGCCGTGGCGCAGGTAGACCGTGTTGCCGGAGGGCTCGACCAGCAGCCAGTCGATGTCGTCGGCGAGCCCGCGGGCGGCCGCGTGGAGCAGGGACGCCGCGTTCACCTCGTCCGGGCGCAGGTACAGCCCGTCGATCAGCCGCACGGCCTCCTCGTACGCACCGGGCTGCACGCCACCGTGCGCGACCGTGGGGCCGCCGAGCGCCACCGCGAGCAGCAGCAGTCTGAACGCGCGCAGAATCACTCCTCCGACAGGCCGAGCCCTAACGTAGCCCCTGACTGCCGCGTCTGCGTCCCCGACGCAAGAGTGCGAGACCTGCGAGCAGACCCAGCGCCAGGGCGGGCGGGGTCGGCGCACCCTGGCAGCCGCAGCCGGGGGGCTCGGCGTCGGGCTTGCAGCACGGGGGATCGACGTCGTCGGTGACCGCGTCGAGGAAGTCGGGCGAGCCGTCCCCGTCGGTGTCGCGGGCGTCTTCCGGGTCGCCATCACCGTTGGGGTCGGGGTCCTCGTCGGCGGTGTCCACGCCGTCGCCGTCATCGTCGGG
>CALATR010001203.1 GCA_937891875.1 uncultured Pseudomonadota bacterium
CCGAGCAGCAGCAGGACCAGCAGGTGGCCCTCGCCGAGGCCCACAGTGCCCGCCGCGCCTGGCTCGCCTCGAACTGACCCCCGCGCCGCCCTCACGGTGAGGGTGGTGCTTCCACATCCAACACAGACCCTGGAGTCCCCATGACCCGCCTGACCCTCGCCATCGCCCCGATCGTGCCCTTCTGCGTGCTGCTGACCGCGTGTGGCCCCCGCGCCGCCACTGTCGTCGACGACCGCGACACCTACGTCGAGACCATCGCCGACACCATCTGCAACGAGAAGCAGACCTGCGGCGAGATCGGCGAAGAAGACAGTCAGTACGACAACTATGACGACTGCCACTCCGACGCCGAGTCCTTCATGCGCGACCTGTGGCCGGCGGACGAGTGTGACCAGGGCCGCATCGCCGGCGACACCTTCCTCGACTGTGACGACCGCGCCCGGCTGATCGCATGTGACGGCTCCATCGCCGAGGTCTACACCGCCTGGGACGAGTGCAACGCCAGCGAGGTCTGCACCGACCCCGCGGAGTGATCCCATCCGCTCGACGCAAGAGCAGGGGCTCGGGGACGGGGTCTCCGGGCCCCACCTGCGTCGGGTCCCTCACATCCCGCTGACAGGTGGAACCGCTGCGCCGGGCCGTGGTCGCAGGGAGTGGAGCCGACGGGTGGCGTTGCCGTCTCGCCCGAGGATCCGCAGAGGGAGGAGATCATGGCCGCTCGGTCCACCGAGCGGACCACGCTGCGTGTCGGCGTGGTCCGTGACGGTTCGTTGTGTGCGCAGCTCGAGGTCCCAGCGGGCCACGCCGCGGGGTTTGTAGAGGATGCGCTCGTGTTGCTGCCGCCGGACGACCCCCGGGCGGTCTTCGTGCACGAGTCCTCCGGCGTGCGGCTGGAGGTCGTCGACGGGATGCGCGGCACCCTGCGTCGATCGGGCAAGAAGGCGGATCTTCGGTCGGGCCCCCTCGACGTGGGCGATCGCGGCAGGCTCCGCCTCGGCGCGCTGGGTCTCGTGTTCGCCGTGGAGTGCGACGTGCCGCCAGGCCGCTTCCCGGCGCCCTGGCTCGACCTGGACGACGCGCCCTTCCTGGGCTTCGTCGGGCTCTTCGGCCTGCTCGCCACCGTGTTCGCCCTGGGCATTGTGCTCGCTCCGCCGCCGCCCGACCCCGGCTGGACCCACCTGGTCATGCGGGGTCCCGCGGTCGTGTTGCCCACGGACCCGGTCGAGCCCGAGGTGGAACCGGAGCCGGTCGTGGTCGAGCCCGAGGCCCACATCCAGCGCGTGGTCGTGCGGGAGCCGGAGCCGGAGGCGCAGGGCGAGACCCCGAGCCACCAGGAGCGGGATCGGCGGAGGCGCGAGGCAGCCCTGCGCGCCCAGCGCGTGCGTGACGGGATGAGCGCCCGCCTGCGCTCCGCCGGCGACGCCCACGACGAGGCTGACCTCGACCTGCTCGCCCAGGCGACGACCACCGTGGACACGGGTCCGGAGCTCGACGTGCTGCGGTCCAAGTTCCGTGGCCCCAGCGAGGACCACCGCCTCGGAGACGACCTGCACGTCGGCCAGATCGGCGTCGCCGACGGGCCCGGCGCACCCCCGCCGACCGGTGCGCCCGAGACGCCGCCGACCGTGGACCCGCCGTGCGCCAGCGGGGGCTGCTTCCCGGATGATGCACCGGTCATGGAGGATGGAGGCCAGCTTCCGCCCGCGCTGCAGGCCCGGTTCCGCACCTGCTACGAGGTCGCGCTGCGGGCCCACCCCGGTCTCTCCGGCCGCATCGAGATCGCTGCCGTGGTGCGCGACTCCCGGGTGGTCGAGGTCGACCTGCTCGACGACAGCCTGGCGGTCGCCGACGTCGGCGCCTGCGCGGTGGCCGCCACCCGTCGCTGGCGTGCCCTGCGCTTCGACGACGGGCCGGTGGGGCCCTGGAGTGTGGTGTTCCGGCCACGCTGACTACAGGACTGCGGGTCGAGCGTGTGTAGGCTCGGCCATGGCCATGTTCATGAACGTGCTGGTGGTGGTGATCGGGCTCTCCGTGGCCGGAGTGCTCGCCTTCTACCGACCGCTCCGCGAGTCCAGCGTCTGGAAGGCGACGGTCACGCCGCTGGCGAGCATCATGGGCAGCGGCTTCCTGGTCTCGGCGCCCCTGATGGCGGCCATCGTCGGCGGGCTCGCGCCGGTGGCCATGGGGGCGCTGCTGCTGGTCACGTTCGGCATCGGCGCCATCGTGCGCTTCAACATCCGCTACGGCGAGCAGGTGTTCGCGGGCTCTCCGCCCCACGAGCCGGAGGACGGCGACCACCGCCAGACCCGGGGCCACGCCGCCGGCAGCCGACCCTACTGGGTGCAGGAGACGTTCACCGTCGCGACCCGCCTGGAGCAGGCCTCGCACCTGGTGCTGGCGGGGGCGTACGTGGTGAGCGTCACCTACTACCTGGGCCTGCTCGCCAGCTTCGTGCTGGACGGGGTCGGAGTGCAGAGCGACCTCATCGCGAAGATCCTGGTGACGGTGCTGTTGGTCGGCATCACCGGGGTCGGCCTGTGGCGAGGGCTCGCCGCACTCGAGTTCCTGGAGCGCTACGCGGTCGCACTCAACCTGGGTCTGGTCGCAGCGCTGCTGGTCGGGCTGCTGGTGTTTGATGGGGGCGCGCTCGCAGGCGGCACGGCAGCGTGGCCGGAGATCCCCGCAGATGCCGCTTCGACCGACAACATCCGCAAGCTGATGGGCCTGCTGATCGTGGTGCAGGGCTTCGAGACC
>CALATR010001204.1 GCA_937891875.1 uncultured Pseudomonadota bacterium
CACGTAGAAGGTGGTCTCGGTCGAGCCCTGGAAGGTGCTGACCAGGTAGCCGGTGTAGCTGTCCGGTCCGATGGCCGGGTCGCTGATGGTGTCGATCATCACGCCCATGGCGCCGCTGCCCGAGAGAGGGCGTAGGAGCGCCATCGGCAGCGCCTCGGCCGGCAGGCCGACCAGGCTGGTGGCCGGTCCGATGAGGCCGGTGAAGGCCTCCATGGCGCCGCTCGCCTTGAGCATGGCGATGACGACCAGGATGCCGACCACGAACGGGATGATCTTGACCGCGACGTTCCAGCCGTCCTTGGCCCCGGCGACGAACGTCTCGTAGACCGGCACGCCGCGGAAGTAGCCGTAGGTGAGCAGCCCCGCGATGAGGGTCGGGATGATCCAGGGGATCGAGGCCTCGATGAAGGGCCGGGTCCACGGGATGATCGCGAGTGGCACGACGGAGACGAGCGCGCTGATGACCAGCGCGCTCACCCACCAGGGGTAGGCCTCGGACGCGGCGTCGGGCAGGGCCTCGGGCTCCTCGCCGTCGGCCGCGGGGGCGTCGTCCTGCACGCCCAGCTCCCCGGCCTCGACGTCCCCGGCGGCGACGGCAGCCGCGTGGGCCTGGGCCGCGGTGGGGGTGAAGCGCTGGTAGAGCTTGGCGGCGATGATCGCGACGGTGGTCGAGCAGATGGTCGCGAACAGGGTCGTGACCAGGATGCCGCCCGGGTTGGTGCTGCCGCTGATCGCCCGGAGGACGATGACGCCAGTCGGCAGGATCGTGACGTTGGAGGTGTTGATCGCCAGGAACAGCGCCATCGCGTTGGTGGCGGTGCCCTTGTGGGTGTTGAGCGAGTCCAGCTGCTCCATGGCGCGGATGCCGAAGGGCGTCGCGGCGTTGCCGAGCCCCAGGGCGTTGGCCGCCATGTTGAGGATCATCGCGCCCATCGCGGGGTGGTCGGGCGGGACCTCGGGGAACAGGAAGACCATGATCGGTCGGATGAGGCGGGCGAGCACGGTCATGAGCCCGCCGGCCTCTGCGACCTTCATCGCGCCGAGGAAGAGCGTCATGCCGCCGATCAGGGGCAGCACGATGACCATGACCGCGTCCTTGGCCCGGTCGAGCATGGCCGCGCCGACCTTGCCCATCGGCGACTCGGGCTCGGAGGGGATCCAGCCGCCGACGTCGGTGCGGTAGACCATGGCTCCGCGCACGCCTCCGCCGAGCACGACCGGATCGCTGCCGACCATCAGGCCGACCGCACCGACCCGGGCGTTGTCGAACGCGGTCGCCGGGCGCCACTCGCCGTCGGTGGTGCGCAGGACGACCGAGTTGAGGCGCTCGCCGAGGGCGTCGGTGCCTCCCGCCGCCAGCACCCGACCGTCGGGCAGGCCCAGCACGGTGGCGTCGATGCGCCCTCCGCCGGTCTCGCTGGCGCTGCGCTGGGGGAACGTGCCCGCCGAGACCCACGCCTGAAGCTCGGCGTCGAAGCGCTGGGTCGTGGCGACCGGTCCCATGCCGGGCGCCTCGCCGCCGACCACCAGCACCCCGTCATCGAGCTTGACCAGGCTGTGCCCGACCCTGCCGTAGGTGGGGCCCGGCACCGCGCTCCAGGCCTCGGTCTTCGTGTCCAGGCGCAGGGCCTGCAAGGCGGCGGTGCCGTCTTCGCCGTAGCCGCCCACCACGAGCAGATCGCCGTCGGGGAGCTGGGCGACCCGGTGCTCGCGTCGGCCCTCGGGCAGGGCGGGCAGGGGGCTCCACGAATCGCTGGCGGGGTCGTAGCGGTAGACGCCGGTGCGCGCCTCTCCCGCGGGACCCTCGCCGCCGATGAGGACGGGGCTGCCGTCGTTGGCGATCATCAGGACCGCGCCGGTGGTCGCCTCGGGAAGTGGGGCGGCAGAGCGCCACTCTCCGGAGGTGCCGTCCCGTCGCTCGACCGCGTCGGTCACGCTCAGGGTCTCCCGTCCCAGGCGCAGGCCGAGCCAGGTGAGCAGGGTGCGATCCTGGGCCCGCCCCCCGACGAGGAGCGCGTCCCCGTCAGGCAGGGCGGCGAGGACCGCGCCGCGGCGCATCGTGGCGGGCGGCTCGACGTCGCTCCACGCTGCCAGCTTGAAGCCCTTGCCGTTCCAGGTGTTGGCGCCGGCCATGGACACCGTCAGCACCGAGCCGTCCTTCAGCACCGCCGCGGCGAGGTCGTCCTCGGACTCGGGCGAGCGCCAGGTGATCTGGGCGGCGGCGGCGTAGACGAAGGCGATCGCCACGAGGGCGTAGAAGATCCGGTTCATGGAGAGGGCGCTCGGTGCGCGGGGGAGGGCCGCGGGGGTGGGGCGCGGAGGGGGAGGGCGCGGGAGGAAGAGGGGCGAACAACCTACCGCGCTGGCACGCCCTGTGCAGCATGCGACCCCCCACGAGCGGAGGTGAGCATGCGCGTGCGCGAGGCGATGACCCCCTGGCCCTACACCGTGAAGTCGGACCAGACCCTGGCGGAGGCCATCCGCATCATGGCCGACAAGGGCATCCACCAGCTGCCCGTGCTCGAGGACTACGAGATCGTAGGCATCCTGACCGACGGCGACGTGCGCATCGCGGTCGGTCCGGAGACCCGCGACACCCCGATCGAGAACCTGGACCTGGCGCCGGACGCGGTCGACACCGTCGGGGACTGGATGACCCCGTCGGTCCAGACCATCGGGCCAGACGCGTTCCTGTCCGAGGCGGCCAGCATCATGGCCGAGGAGCGCATCGGCTCCCTGCCCGTCGTGGGCGCAGATGGCGACGTGATCGGCATCCTGAGCGTGACGGACGTGCTCGGTCGCGCGGTGGCCGCCCTGGAGGAGTACGAGGGCAGCTGGGACTCCGACGAGGGCTGATGCCTGTATGGGATCGCCCGATCAGGCCGGCCTGGGTGTGCGAGGCCACACAGCCAGCGCCACCCAGCCGGAGATGAAGGCGAGCCCCCCCAGCGGTGTGATGGCGCCCAGCCACGACCAGCTGCCGCCGACCGCGAGGGTGAGCAGGGGCATCAGGTACAGCGAGCCCGAGAAGAGCAGGATTCCCGCCGTGAACAGGGCGCCGACCACCGCGGGCTTGCGGGGGTGGATGGCCACGGCGAGCACGGCCAGGGCGTGGATGAGGTGGTACTTCGAGGCGGTGCCCCAGATCTCGATGAGGTGCGGCCCGTCGGGCACGTCGGACAGTGGCCCCTCCAGTCCGTGCGCCCCGAACGCGCCCAGGCCCACGCCCAGCGCGCCCAGCAGCCCTCCGACGATCCACCACATGCGGCCCTCCATCACGACTAAGGCCGATTAACCGCGGTCGCGGTCCGGGCGGGCGAAGGTGGCGCCGGAGGTCGTCATGCTCGTCCGAACCTGGCTGTGTCTGCTGCTTCTGCCCGCCTGCATCGCAGAGGGGCAGGTCATCCGCGAAGAGGATCCGGCCGTCATCCCGGAGCCGGAGCCGGAGCCGGAGCCCGAGCCAGAGCTGGTGCCGCCGCAGCGGGTGGTGGACCTCGCGGCGTTCGGCCAGGCGGCGTGCGCGGTGCTCGACAGCGGACGGGTTCACTGCTGGGGAGACAACTGGTTCTTCGATCCCGAGGGGGAGATCCCCGCGAGCATGGCTGACCTCGAGGACGTGGTCGGAGTCGACGGCTTCATCGAGTACGGCTGCGTGCAGCACGGAAATGGTGGAGTTTCATGCTGGGGTTTCAGCCACTACAACCAGCTGGGCGGCGCGGTCCCGATCCGCGACTCCACCATCGATCCGCTCGTCCTCCCCCACGTCGGCAACGCGGTGTCTCTGTCCACCGGCCACCACCACGCCTGCATGATCGACCAGACGAACCGCGCGCGCTGCTGGGGCAACTCGTACACGGACGCGCTGCGCATCGGCTACCCGGCGGAGAAGCCCGTCACCATGGAGACCGGTGCGCCTGCGAAGCTCGTCAGCGCGGGGCTCGAGGGCCTGTGCGTGGTCGACGTCGACGACCGCATGGTCTGCCAGGGCCAGGTGCTGGTCAACACGCGCTACCCCGACAACCGGCTGGAGCTGGACCTGCCCATCGAGGCCGTGGGGTTGCACGTCGGCTGGGAGGGCGCGTGCGTCTGGGACGCAGCCGGCGCGCTGTGGTGCCTCGGGCCGATGGGCGCGGAAGACCAGGGGTTGGGGCGCTACCCGCTGGACGGAGTGAAGGAGTTCGTCGGGCACTATGGCGCATGGTGCGCGATCGTGGGCGACGAACGCCGGCTTGTGTGCGACAAGGCCGGGCCGGAGCTCGAGGACGTGTGGCACCTGACCCTGGGCGGCGCGCTGAGCTGTGCGGTCACAGGCGATGATCGGGTCGCCTGCTGGCAGCAGGGCCAGACCGAGCTGACCTGGATCGACCTGCCCGAGTGACCCCCTTCAGCGGACCTCTTCCAGGGTGAGCGCGGTCATGTCCCCGGCCTCGAGCTGTCGACCGACCAGGGCCTCGGCGACGCGCCTGGCGTAGCCGGGGTGGGTGTGGTCGAACCACAGGGCGTCGGCGGATCGATCCGCGTTCACCCGGCCGATCAGCTGATCGTCGAGGGTGACGACGGCGTACTGCGGTCGATCGGGCGGCACGGTGCTGCGCAGGTCCAGGCGCACGTCGGCGCGGAAGGACTTGGGACGGAAGACGATCTCCGCGTCCTCGAAGGGGTTGTCGGGAAGCGCGGTCTCCTCGTCCAGCAGGTGCACCTCGCAGCGGCTCCCCGGGCAGCGGCGGTGGGCCCAGACGTGGCCCGGGGGCGGCGCCGGCCAGGTCTCGGGGCGGTCGCTCGGCCCGGCGAGCGCGCGGGCGTCGTCCTCGGAGAAGTCGGACTCTCTGCGGACCTGGACCAGGCCGCGGCGAGCGCCGTAGCGCCGGAGCCACCACTCGGCGTGAGACGCCGAGACTCCGTACAGGGTGATGCGCACCTCGTCG
>CALATR010001205.1 GCA_937891875.1 uncultured Pseudomonadota bacterium
ACCGCGTTCCGCACCGCCTCGCTCGCGTACTCGAACGGATATTGGTGGGAGGATGGCACCCTGCGGGCCTACGAATACCCCGATGCAGCCGCCACCGACGTCGTGGCCCTGCTCGCCTTCGACTTCGCCGAGCTGGGTCCCATCCAGGGGGTCAAGGAGGCCACCCTGGTCCTCGAGACCGTCAATCGCCTCGGCTCGCCGGAGCTCGTGCTCGTGCAGTTCGGCGAGGACGACTGGTACGTGAAGACCCCGCATCGGAGCCTGGAGCGCACCGGGGAGATCTCGCCGTCGCGGGGTGACTTCGTCCCCGGAGACGAGGCGCGGATCAACATCCGAATGGACGAGTGGACCGACGGTCCCAGCCCGGAGCGCCGCTACGTGACCGTGGGCGTCGACAACGTCGCCGACACCTACTCCTACGTCTACTTCAAGTCGCTCACCAATCCATCGACGGACGATCCGTACCTGGCGCTGACCGTGTGCAGGTGAGCGGGTGGCAGATCCCCACGTCATCGAGCGCCTGGACGGCTTCGATCGCCTGACGGTCACGCTGTACCGCCTCGGCCTGGCCCTCTCCGGGGTCGGGCTCCTCGCCGTCGTCACGCTGTACGGCCTGCGCGCCGCCGGGGTCTTCGTGTCCGGGGGCTGGCTCGATCCGCTGCTGCTCGCGATGGCCGCCGCGGTCGCCCTCTCCGCGGCGTGCGTGCACCTCTACGACAAGCGGATCCGATGGTTCATCGCCGGTTGTGCGCCAGCCGGCCTCGCGCTCCAGGCCGCCGGTCTCGCCGTGCCCGACCCCTCCTTCCTCGGCTGGCCGCTCCAGGTCGCCGGCGTCGGCGTGACGCTGATCAGCCTGTCCGCGCTCGCCTTCAAGGAGTGGTTCTGCTTCCGCATCCCCGGCCTGCGCCTGGTGCCCGTGTTCCTCGGGCTCGGCACGCTCGTCGTGCTGATCGACTGGCCGCTCGGAGTCGTGCTGCTGTGGGCGCCCGCGGGCGTGCTGGTGGTCCTGCTGACCATCGCCAAGGTCCGCATGCCGCTCACCCACGACATCGGCGATCGCTCGAAGTACCAGGTCTGAACGCAGGAGGCGCGGGTGGACCTGGCGGACATCGTCGCGACGTCGGAGGCGGTGTCCCAGACCCGCTCCCGCAAGGCCAAGGCGGACGCGCTGGCCGAGCTGGTCAGTCGGGTGCCCGAGGGCGAGCGGAGGATCGTCGTGCCCTGGCTCGCCGGTGAGCTGCGCCAGGGGCGGATCGGCGTGGGTCCGGCCACGGTGCGCGACGTCTGGGACACCCCGCCCGCGGCCGCGTCGAGCCTGACGGTCGTCGAGGTGGACGCCGCACTCACCCACATCGGGCAGATCTCCGGCGCCGGCAGCAAGGCGCGGCGTGAGGATGCGCTGCGAACCCTGCTCTCCCGCTGCACCCAGCCTGAGCAGACCTTCGTCCTGCCCCTGCTCATCGGCGAGCTCCGCCAGGGCGCGCTCGCCGGGGTGCTGGTCGAGGGCGTCGCGCTCGCAGCGGGGGTCGACGCCGGTGCAGTGCGCCGGGCCCACATGCTCTCGGGTGACCTCGCGCTGGTGGCGCTCGCGGCGCTCGAGGGCGGACAAACGGCACTCTCGGCCTTTCGCATCGAGCTGTTCCGCCCGGTGCAGCCCATGCTCGCCGACACCGCGGAGGATGTGGACGAGGCGCTGGGCAAGCTGGGGCTGGCCCGCCTGGACGTGAAGCTCGACGGGGCGCGGGTCCAGGTGCACAAGGACGGCGAGCGGGTCCGGGTGTTCACCCGCCAGCTCCGCGAGGTGACCGGGGCGGTGCCCGAGGTGGTCCAGGCCGTGCGCGCGCTGCCGGTCGACCGGGCGGTGGTCGACGGCGAGGCGATCGCGCTGCGACCCGACGGCTCGCCCCAACCGTTCCAGGTGACGATGAAGCGCTTCGGACGTCAGAAGGACGTGGCTGCGGCCCGGGCGCGCCTCCCCCTGACGCTGCAGCTCTTCGACGCCCTGCTGCTCGACGAGGAGCTCATCGACGCGAGCGAGCAGGAGCGCTTCGAGCGCCTCGGCGCCATCACCGGCGAGGCGCTGCTCATCGAGCACCTGCGCACCGACGACGTCGACCAGGCCCGGCGCTTCCTGCAGCGCGCGATCGACGTCGGCCACGAAGGGGTCATGGCCAAGGACCCCGCGTCCACCTACGAAGCCGGCCACCGAGGGAGCAGCTGGCTCAAGCTGAAGCCGGCGTTCACCCTCGATCTTGTCGTGCTCGGCGCCGAGTGGGGCAGCGGGCGGCGCAAGGGGTTCTTGTCGAACCTGCACCTGGGGGCCCGGGACGGCGAGGACTTCGTCATGCTCGGCAAGACCTTCAAGGGGCTCACCGACGAGACCCTCGCGTGGCAGACGGAGCAGCTGCTGGCGCGGGAGACCCACCGGGACGGGCACGCGGTCATGGTGCGCCCGGAGCTGGTGGTCGAGATCGCGTTCAACGAGGTCCAGCAGAGCCCGCGCTATCCGGCCGGGCTGGCGCTGCGCTTCGCCCGGGTGAAGGGGTATCGGCCGGACAAGTCGGCGGGGGAAGCGGACTCTCTGCAGACGGTCCGCGCGATCCACGAGGGTCGGCTGCGGCCGGTCGTGGCGTAGGACCGCGCTGGCGGAGGGCGTGGATGGCGGGGAGGGACCGAGAGGCCGCGGGGGCCGAAGCGCAGGCGCGGTGGTCGCAGCCTGGGCACGGCGATGAAGGCGATGGCAGCGGAGAGGAACGCCAGCACGAGCATGAGGAGGGAGGTGCTCGGGCCGGGGTGCAGCGCCGAGAGCATCGACGGGCCGTCCAGGTCCCAGGTCCGGATGCCGATGGCGGCGCTCGAGAGGGCCACCGTCGCCGGAAGAACTGGGAAGCACGCTAGGAATGCGGCTCCCCACGACTGCTTCGGCCCGGGCTCGAGGCCCAGCTCCAGGTGCTCGACGTCCTCGCTGGGGGGTCGCGCGCGAAAGTCGTGTTCCAACCCACGTTGCGCGATGATCATGACCAGGGCGAACGCCCCTGCGCCCGCGCTCATCAGGTTGACCGCCGCGGCGAGTTCCTCCAGCCACCAGGGGAGGACGAACCAGGAGAGCGACCCGAGCACCAGACCCGAGATGACCAGGCTCACCACCCACAGCACGGGCCAGAGCACCCACACGACCAGCATGCGTCCGCGGGCGCCGAGGGGCGGTGGGCTCCGGGTGGGTAGCGACATGCCGCCCGAGACAGGCACGCCGGGCCCCGGAGTCAAGAGGTGCTGGTCGACTTCTCCGGCTTGACCTTCCTGAGTCCACGGAGCTCGGCGACCGTAGGCGAACCGTCAGGGCGTACCTACTCCTCCTCCACCCCGGCGCGGGTCACGAGCCAGGTGCGGGTGCGGCGGGCCTCGGCGGTGATGCGGATCGTGTCCTCGTCGACGCGGTCGAAGGAGAGCACGAGCTGCCGGCTCATCGGGTTGACCAGGGTGTAGCTGCCGGCCTGGGGCGCGGGGTCGATCGCGCGCATCTCGACGCCGTCGATGGTCTGCTCCCAGGTGGCGGTGCCGTCGACGGTCCAGGTGCGGCTGCCGTCGATGACGATGCCACTGCCGAGAACACCAGGTTCGATGAGGGCGATCGTTCGATCAGAGCTGACGTCGAGGGTGTGGTCGGGGCCCTCCCAGGTCGCGTCGACCTCCACCCGGCGGCTCGCCTCGGCGGCGGACCAGGTGACGGTGGCGCCGCCGTTGACGGTGCCGATGCTGTTCGACAGGTCGGTCCAGGTGTGCTCGACGACAGCCTCGCCCTCGCCGACCGCCACCAGCTCGACCCGGGTCTGGCCGGTCCAGGTGTTGCCGTTCCAGCTGCAGCCGTCGGTGGTGCCGAAGTCGACGGTGACCGCGCCGGCCTCCTTGGTCACGGTCGCGCAGGGGGCCTGGCTCTCCCAGAACGCCTTCAGCTCGTCCACGGCGTCTGCTGCGGCCTGGCCCAGGGTGAAGTGGGTGCTGATCTCGATGACGTCGCCAGTCGCGGCATCCATGCGCGCGGTCTCGACCGAGAGCTGCACCGCCTCGACCTGCTCCGACGCCGTCATGGGCGGCGGCTCGCAGGCGGCGAGGGTCAGCGGGGCAGCGAGGGCAACGAGCAGGGGGGTGCGCATCGTGTCTCCAGGGAAGTAGGGTCTCCGTCCGTTCTGACACCACGAAGGGGTGCGCCTTGGACAACGCAGCGCGGACGACGATCGTCGGTCCGGAGTCCCTCTCGATCTGTCTCTCCATCCGCCGGGAGGTCTTCATCGTGGGCCAGGACGTGCCCGAGGACCTCGAAGTCGACGGCCTGGACCCCGAGTGCACCCACTTCCTGTGCACCCGCGAGGGCAGGCCGGTCGGCACGGCGCGGCTGCGAGACGTGCAAGGTGCCGGCAAGGTGGAGCGGGTCGCGGTCCTTGCGAGCGAGCGGGGGCGCGGACTCGGTCGCCAGCTCATGCTCGCCCTGCACGCCGAGGCGATGCGACGCCGGCTGCCGAAGCTCAAGCTGAACGCCCAGGCCGCGGTCGTCGGCTTCTACGAGGACCTCGGCTACGAGAGCGTCGGCGAGCGCTTCATGGAGGCCGGCATCGAGCACCAGGCCATGGTGGCCCGGCCTCCGTTCCAGGTGTGAGCTTGGAGGCCGATCTTCACGAAATTCGAGAACCAATTATCGTTTATCGATAAAAAATCATTGCTTTGCGATGAGGAGATGCGTACATGGGGGTCAGGAGGTCGCCATGCCATCCACCGACCGAGTGCTCCCTGCCGACAAGCGCGCCCCCTCGGCTCCCATCGGCTCCCCGGCGTGGTTCCGCGGGATGATGATCGGAGGCGGAGCCGCGATGACCCTCATCGCTGCCTTCTGGCTGTTCGCGCTGGAGGGCCTGATCCTGACCACCCTGCTGTCGTTCGCCGGCGTGCCCATGCCCGAGTGGCTCGTGATGGCTGACGTCGAGCCGTCTGCACTCTCCGTCGGGTCGCACGCCCTTCAGGTGGCGATCAACCTCGTGCCCATCGGGCTGGTCAGCGCCCTGGCGTCGCTGACCGGGCTGTCCTGGATGCGGCACGGCGTGCTGGTCCAGCGGTCGGTGTCGTGGCTGCGGTTCTTCGCCCTGGCGGTGATGGTGGCGGCCTGGGCTCCCCTGCTCGAGGTCGTGGCAGACGCCAACATCTTCGAGTTCAGCTGGATCGCCTTCATCGGGGGCATCGCCCTGCTCGGGGTCAGCTTCGCGCTGGACCAGGCCATCTCCGACCGGGCCCAGCTCCAGGCCGCCCTGGACGAGCTCGAGGACGTGGTCTGATGCCGATCGTCGTCGACCTGGACGTGGTCATGGCCCAGCGAAAGATCCGGCTGGGCGATCTGGCCGAGGAGGTGGGCATCACGCCCCAGAACCTCTCCAAGCTCAAGACCGGCCGGGCCAAGGCGGTGCGATTCAGTACGTTGGAGGCCATCTGTCAGGCGCTCGACTGCCAGCCCGGAGACGTGCTGCGCTATGAGCCGGATGACGGAGACGCCAGCTAGAATCTGCCTTCCAGCAAGGCGCCAGTCGGCTGGAGCTCGAGCCAGGCTCCGGGCTTCGAGCGGTCCTCGCGGGCGCCGACCACGGTGACGACGAGCCCTGCCGCGGCAACGACCGGACCACCGACCACCATGACGATGGTCCAGAACGGGTTCTGCACCCGGTCGGCGAGCAGCTGGTACATGCCGCCGCCGAACATCGCGAGGCCGGCGACGGTCATGCCGAGGCCGACGATCGTGGTCGTGCCGCTGCCTGCGCCGATGCCGGGGGCTTCGCGGGCGGAGAGGTGCGCTGGCAGGATCTCGGCCTCGAATGTCTCCAGCTCCAGCTGCGCGCCGTGATCCGCAGCCCGGGCGGCGCTGCTCCACCCGAGCGTCACGAAGGTCAGCATCACGGCGAAGAAGACGGTCAGGACGTGGCGCATGGAGGCTCCGCTGCAGGGCGGCCGGGTGCCGACCGCCCCTCGAACGTAGCGGGACGTTGGGCTGACGCAATGTCAGAAAATGCCTCTCAGTCCCCGGCCTCACCGTCTGACGTGTTCTCGGCGTCGCCGGCAGCCGCGGCGCCCGACCCGTTCTTGTTCTTGTCGCCCTCCATGTCGCTGCGCTTGAGGATGCCCATCAGCATCGCCCGCGCGATCTTGTCGTCGAAGTCGGGAGGCAGCTTGCCGTCGCCCACCCCCAGCGCCTCCTCCAGCTCGGCCTGGACCCACATCTTCGCGCCCTCGTCGATGCCGTCCTTCAGGAATTCGATGCCTTCTTTCTCGATCTTCGCGAGGAGGGCTCCCTGGCGCGCGGACAGTCCGCCGCGGTCGATGGTCGGGAGGATCTTGACCAGCTTGTCCGACAGCATCCCGGTCGCCTTGGGGACGAGGTTCGTCGCCTGACCCAGGGCCTGGTCGCGCAGGAGCTTCTTCCAGTCGGTGGGCTTGCCGTCGCCGATGTCGTCGGCCAGTCCGGACGCGGCCTTGCCGGCGAGGTCGATGGCCTGACCCGTCACATAGGCCGCGGCCTTGCCCAGCCCGCGCGCCTCCAGCCACTTCAGCTGCGACACGAACTTGCCTGCCGGACCGGTCGCGATGGTCGCGGCCAGCATCCACAGCTCGTCGCGGACGGTCCGGATGTGCTGGGCGGACGTCGCGATGTCGCGGGTGCGGTGCACCATGAAGGCCTCGATGGCCTGGTAGTGGATGCACACGGCGTCCACGGCCTCGTTGACCTCCAGGTAGGCGGTGCACAGCGCGGTGTAGTAGCTGCCGAGGTCCTCGGCAGAGACGTCGGCGAGCGCCTTGTCGGCCTCGGCGATCTGGCCGAGCGCGGCCGCGAAGAGCCCGGTCGACGGCGCGGTCAGGTCGTCGACCCAGAGCTGCACCAGGTAGGACGTGACCTTGTTCTCGCCGGGGAGGGACTCGAACTTCGTCAGCATGTCCGCGTCCTCGGCCAGCCGCTTCTTCAGCGGCTTCGCCTGCGCCTCGAGCGTGCCCCGCAGGCGGTTGAGGTACATCCAGATGTCGTCGGTGTGCTGGAACGTGGCGGCCTGCTGTCCGGGCAGCTGGATGTGCACCATGCTGGACATCTCCTCGATGACCTTGTCGTGCACCCGGATAGCCTTGTGGGCGGTGTCGGCGACGAACGGGGCGACCGTGCGGACGTGGTCGAGCCAGACCTCGTCGTCGTCGGGGTCGGTGTCGCCGAACGCCTCCAGCAGCTCCATGCCGCTGGTCTCGATGGGCAGCTCTTCGTCCCAGGCGAGGTAGAAGTCGCCGTCCTCGAGCCTCCCCAGGGCCAGCCCCGCGAGGAAGCGGATCTCGTCGTCGGCGTAGATCTTGCCGAGGCCCTCGGCGAGCGCCAGCATGCCGTCCGTCGGCGCGGTGAAGCTGAACTGGTCCCCCCGGGTGCACAGCTCCTTCGGCCAGCCACCCTCGGGCGGGGGCACGACGATCTCGACGTCGCAGCGCTTCCCTTCCTCTGCCGCCGAGACGACCACGGCGAGTCCATGCTCCTCGGACAGGGACGACAGGGCCGCTTCCACCTCTTCCTTGCTGTACCGAGGCAGATCGAGCTCCTCGTCGTCCTCCTCGACGTCCCGTAGGATCGGCGCGTCGGCCGTCGGGGCGGGTGCAGCGACCGGGGCGACGTCGGCACCCATGGAATCGAGGATCGGGGTCAGGACGCGCTCGTTGGTGTAGGCCTCGCGCTCGGCGGGGTCGGACGGGGAAGACACGCCGCCGCCCTGGGGCAGGCGACCCTCGTCGTGCTGGACCACGTGGGTGAGCTCGTGCACCAGCAGGCGGTCGCCGGCAGGGCTGTCGGGGGCGTACTCGCCGGGTCCGAAGAACACGTCGGCACCCAGCGCGAAGGCATGGGCGGACAGGGCCTCGGCGGCGGCGGCCGCGGCCCCGTCGGTGTGGATGCGCACGTGCGAGAAGTCATGGTCGAACGCCTGTTCCAGTCGGGCGCGCACCGCGGTCGGCAGGGTCTTGCTGCTGGACCGACCGGCGAGGGCCAGGGCCGCGTCGACGGTCTGCCCCTCCATGATGTCGACCAGCTCGCGGTTGGAGGCCCACGGGTCGTAGGTGATCCCGCTGGCGTGGGCGTGCACCCGCGCGGCGTGCAGCAGGCCCGGTCCGGAGTCGGCGCCGCGCCAGGCCTCGCGCATGACGGCCAGGCTGGGGGTCGGGTGCTCGGGGGCCGCGTCGGGAACGGTGTGATCGGCGGTGGCCTCGGTGACGTCCGCCTGGCGGACCACCGGGCGGTCCTGGTCCTGAAGCTCGGGCACGCTGCCTCCCTGTCGTGCGAGGGAGGTAGGGAGGACGCGGACTCTCGCCGCTGAGAGTTCCTGAGATCAGGTGCGCTCGACCCGGACCGTGCGTGCGAGGCGGTAGCCGCTGCCGACGGTCTCGAGGGCGTCCTCGAGGCCGGTCGCGCGCAGGGCGCGGATGGTGGTCCACAGGCGCGTCCGGGCGGCGTCGGGGAGCATGCGCTCACCGGGCCAGCCGGCCTCCAGGCACTGCTCGGCGGTGAGCGCGTCGCCCGGGTGGTCGAGGCGGTGGGCGGCCAGCGCGGCGAGCACCCGGCGCACCGTCCGGCGGCGGCGCAGGTCGACCTTGGAGCCTTCGGGGCTGCGCAGGGCGGAGCCGTCGAGGAGCACGACCCAGGCAGGCTCTGCGGCGGGGGCGTCGGTGGCCCGCACCATGCGGAGCAGATCGGCGGCGACCTCCGGGCTCACCGGCGCGCCACCCCGCACGGCCTGGCGGACGTGGCGCAGCAGCTCGGGCAGGGGGCTGCGCTTGATGAGGTAGCCGTCCGCGCCCTGCTGGATGGCCCGGCGGACCGCGGCGGAGCCCTCGTGCACGGTGCACATGATGACGGGCAGGGTCGGGCGGGCGGCCTTGAGCAGGCGCAGGCCGTCGACGCCGTCGCGGCCGGGCAGCTCCAGGTCCATCAGCACCAGGTCCCAGCGGTCGGGCAGCCCGGGATCGGCGGTCAGCGCCTGCTCCAGCGCGTCGATGGTCTCGAAGCTGGCGACGAGATCGAGGTCCGGCTGCAGCTCGAACACCGTGGCGAGCGTGCGGCGGAAGTCCGCATGATCCTCGATGATCGCGACTCGGCTCATCGCCCCTTCCGCAGCCAGGCCGTGACCGTGGTGCCCGCGCCCGGCGTCGATCGTACCTCCACGGCAAGCCCATGTCGGCGTCCGCGCTCGCGCATGCTGCGCAGGCCCAGACCACCCTCGGGTCGGCTGCCGGGCTGGTCGGAGTCGAAGCCCAGCCCGTCGTCGCGGATCTGCAGTCCGAGGCGGCGCCCGTCGCGCACGATCTGGAGGTGCACTTCGCTCGCCTCGGCGTGGCGCGCGATGTTGGTCAGCGCCTCGACGCCGATCTTCTGCAGGGCGCGCAGGGTCTCGGGATCGACCCGGTGGCCGGCGGGGGTGGCGCTGGTGTCGACGTGCACCGCGCCGGCGGCGTGGAGCTGGGGCAGGGTGGACGCGGCGCGGGCGTCCAGGAAGGCGACCAGGTCGGGCAGGCTGTCGTGCTCGGGCCCGAGGCTCCAGACCATCGCCGAGACCGCCTGGCCCAGCGCCTCGGCGTCCTCTGCGATCCGTCCGCCGAGCTCGCGGGTGCGAGCCTCGTCGACGCCCTGCTCCACCAGGCCGCCCAGCAGACCCAGCGACGCGAGCCCTGCGCCCAGCTCGTCGTGCACGTCCATGGCCAGCCGGGTGCGCGCGCGGGCCTCGCGCAGCCGGATGCGGGCCCAGATCCCCTGGGCGAGCAGCGCCGCGCCAGCCACGGCAGCAAGCCCGACGAGCCACACCCAAGGCCGCCGCCACCACGGACGGGGCACGGCGAGGCGCAGGGCGCGCGGGGGGCCCCAGGAGTGGCCGTCGACGCTCGCCGCGACCTCTACGGAGTGCTCTCCCTCGGGCAGGCCGCGCAGCTCGACCGAGGGGGTGCTGGAGGGCTCGGACCACGCGCCCTCGTCGACGCGATGGCGGATCCGCACCGGGTGCGGGGTGAGCAGGGTGCGGGCGGAGAGCTGCAGGCGCACCGTGCTCTGATCGCCGGGGAGCATGACGGCGCCGTCGGTGGCGGAGCGCGGGACGCCGTCGACCCGGATCTCTTCGATGAAGATCGGCAGGGTACGCCCACTTCTGGCGCGCACGCTCGCGGGCACGCGCTGCACGCCAGCGTGGCTGGCGATCCACAAGTCCCCGTCCTCGGTCTCGATGATGTCCTTGACCGCGGAGATCCGGGCCGACAGCCACACCGGCAGCCGCTCGACCACCTCCCAACCTTCGGCGCGCTCGGCGTCCGACCGCACCCGAACGGCCCCGCCCGCGCCCAGGATCCACTGGCCGCCGCGGGGGGAGGTGGCAAAGCCACGCAGGTCGGTCGACACCAGCTGGAGGTTGCTGCTCGGGAACACGACCGCGTCGTCCTGCACCTGCCCGACGCCGCGGGACCGGGTCGCGATCCACACCTCGCCATGCTCCGACTCGGCCAGGTCGAGCACGTGGGCGGGGGCATCCGTGGGCAGGCAGACCCAGTCGGCGGACCCGGCGGCGGCTGTCGCGGCGGGCTGGTGGCAGAGCTTGTTGCGGCTGGCGACCCACAGCTCGCCGGCGCGGGTCTCCAGCACCTGGTTGTAGCCGCTGCCGGACACGGGGGTCCGGGCGAGGCGCTCGGGCGGCTGGTCCAGGCCGGCGGTGCGGTACAGCACCCCTCCGCCGAGGAGCCAGACCCGGCCATCGGCGCCGCGGTCGCAGCCGCACATGTGGGTGGCGCCGCGCGGTCCGATGTCTTCGCGGACCCGCTCGCCCTGCCTGTTGTAGGCGAAGAAGCGGACCCTTCGGCCGGGCTTGTCGTCCTCGGGCACGGTGGCGAACGTCCAGAGCAGGCCGTCGCCATCGGTGCACAGCTGGCCGCGCAGGCCGTCGGGTTCGAGCACGTGCACGTCGCCATCGGGCTCGACCCGGGCGGTGCCGCCCCAGGTGCTGGCCCAGATGTCTTCGCCGTGGCGTGCGAGGTAGCGCACGACGTCGGACGGCAGGCCGTGACGTTGGGAGAGGCTGCGCAGGGAGGGGTCCGGGATCTGGAGCAGGCCCTCGAACCCCGCGATCCAGAGCGAGCCGTCTCGGTCGACCAGGGCGTCCAGCCCCCCGAGGTGGTCCCAGAGCTCCTCGCCACCTCGGGCGCCCAGCGCGCGCAGGGTCGACACGTGCAGGACGAAGGTGGTGTCACCCAGGGGCACGACGTCTTGGATGTGGGTCGTCGCGACCTCGTCGACCACGGTGATCGTGTCGCCGTCGACCAGCTTCAGAGAGCCTGGCAGGCGATCGACCAGCCACAGCCGCCCCTCGGCGTCGGGCGCCACTGCTGACGGGTGGGTCGCCGCATCCAGCCACTGCTCGGCACCGTCGCGCAGGGTCGACCATCCGCCCCGCCGACCCAGCACCAGCTCGCCCGGGCGGCCGACGCGGACCAGCCGGAGGTCCTCGTCCGCGACCAGGGAGGTCCACGCGCCGTCGGCTCCCCGTTCCCACAGCGCGTCCTGGCTGATCACCAGCAGGCGCTCCCCGTCGATCTCGAGGTCCCTGGCGATGAGCGGCTCGCCGTCGGGGCCCGGGACCGGCGTGACCACCCCGTCGCGCACGACGTGCACCTGTCCGTCGAGCTGCAGGCTGACGATGGAGCCATCGCTCGCGGCGAGCAGGCGCACCACCTCGCCGCGG
>CALATR010001206.1 GCA_937891875.1 uncultured Pseudomonadota bacterium
CTGGGACACGCTCTCCATCGACGTGCCCGAGGCCCTCCGCCACGACCTCACCCGCAAGCTCCGGAGCGCGCTGAAGTGAGTGCCGAGGCCGCCGGCGTGCAGTTCTGGAACATGCCCGAGGGCTTGATCGTGGGGCTCCGCAAGGCCCCGGCGGACAAGCGCCCGGGCTGGGCAGAGCTGCGCACCCTGGCCTACATCGCACTCGGCGCGTCGAACAACTGGCCGCTCGGCGGCGAGCCGGACGCGGTGCACTCCTACCGATCGCAGACCTACCTGGGCAAGCGGATCGGGATCGACCGGCGCACGGTGTCCCAGCACGTGCAGAAGCTCCGCCCGCTGAAGTGGCACGGCCTGCCGGTGCTCCGGACCACCCGCAAGGGCAGCACGGCAGGGTGTCTCGCGTACGGCGTGCTGAGCAAGCCCAAGGGCAGCACCGACGGGCGCCACATCCGCAGCGACGTCCTCAACCTCGAGGCCTGGTGCACGCTCACGAACGCCGCGGCCGTGATCTACCTGGCGCTCAAGGACGACTTCCGCCGGGCTGGCCGGAGCCAGTGGCTCAACTGCCAGATCAAGGGCAAGGACCGGGACGGGCACCTCGCCCTCGCCGACCGCTACAACACGAGCCCGTCGACGGTCCGGGACGCCCTGGCGGAGCTCGAGGTCGCCGGCCTGGTCGAGCGCCACACGCGCCGGGCCTCCGACGGCCGCGACATCGGGATCCGCCTGCGGCTGTACGACGAGGCCCCCCCGGACGCGCCGATCCCCACGAAGGGCAGCCGGTGGCTCGAGGACCTGGCCGACCAGGTGGCGAAGGCCCTCGAGGAGCTCCGCGCGGCGGGAGGGCTCGGTCGGCTGGGGGTGACCTGGGAGGAGCTGAAGGGGGCGCGGTCCGCCGCGGCGATCTGGAAGGTCGCCAAGCGCCTCCGGCCCATCGTGCGCCGCAAGCCCGGCAAGGGCTCGCGCTCCCGGGCCTACCCGGTCCGGACCCTGGCCCGGGCCTGCGGTCGGGTGCTGATCGGCGGCTGGCAGCGCCGGCGCGACGCCGAGGATGCGGTCTTCCGCCGCCAGGTGGAGCTCGACGAGATCGCCGACTCCGCCCGGGACTTCGGTCCGAGCGCGCTCCGGGCCCTGCTCGAGCTCCTCCCGTCGCAAGGACCCGCCCCCGAGCCCAAGGCCAGCCGCTACAGCCCCGAGCAGCTCTGGAAGCGCGGGCGCAAGGCGATCCGCAGCGCGGGCGGGGTGCTGTACGACCCCAACGAGTTCCCGGAGCTGGGCGGCGCCGGCGACATCACCGCGCGCTGCCAGGTCGACCTCGAGGCCGAGCCCGAGGACGGCGCCGGACCGATCCTCTGGATCAGGGCCAGCTACTTCCTGATCGGGCAGTTCATCGTGAACCAGCACCTCGCGACGCTGCGCAATGCCACCGGCTGCCGGATCGGCATCGGCGAGCTCCCGCCGGCGGCGCCGGCGACCGGCCCTCCCTAGTCCTGCCTGTGGTGCAGCCCCGCCGCCGGCGATGAACCGGGAAGGGGGCCGAGCACGGTGACGATCTGCGGCGCGCAGGGCGGGAGGGGTCCGCCTCGAGCGCACCAGGGCGCGGCCGGACGGCCTGCAGGCGGCGAGAATGGGTACTCGGGAGCATGCCCGCAGTACCGGGCGGCCGACGCCTGGCGCGGCGCTCGAGGTGCGCTTCGATGATCGGCGTGCGAACTTGCTGCCTGTCCCCACGCACCCACCGGGCCGCCTGGCAAGGGGGTGCCGTGGTGCGGGATGAGGTGGTGCCGTGGCGATCGCGGACGACCGGGCCGGCGGGCGGGCAGTGATCAGCCGTCCTGGCGCTCAGCCTTCGTGGATCAGCCCTCTCTCAGCAGCGGGCCCTGCGGGCCCTCGACGCACGGCCCCTCCGGGGCCCGAACGCGCGGCCTTAGGAGGCCGCGCTGAGGCCCGGGCTGAGCGGTGGCGGGCTGGCAAGCGCCGTGCCAGCCCGCCGATCGGCGGCGAGGCGTCGGCGAGGACCTCCGGCGACGCGTCGGGTGGAGCTCGAGGCGACGGATCGTCCGGTCGACGTCGACCGGAGACCGACGCTCGTCGACCAGGTGGGGCGAGGCGACGCGTCGCGACCGGCCGCCAGCGACGGGTCGGTCCTCGGCGATCTTCGCTCAAGCGCCGACACGGGAGGTCCGAGAAGGGGACGGCGGTCCGTGCCCCCAGCCCCGGCCACCTGCCTGTTTCACTTCCCGGACTGGGGGACACGGACGCGCTGATCGCCCGAACACCGTTCCGTTCGGGCCACGTGTTCCTGTCCGCGTCCCTCCCTGCAGCATCTCCTCTCGCCATGGGGTCGGGGAGGGGCGCGGGCACCCTCACGAGCAGTCAGGCGCGTTCTCTGATCGTCCGAGGACCTGCAACGCAAGCGCCCGGAGGCGATCCAGCCCAAAGGGTTTCTCCAGCCATGGCAGCTCGGCGTCTGGTTCCACCGGTCCGCCGGACATGACGGCGACAGGAATGCTCCACTTGCTTTGGAGTCTTCGCGCCAGCTGAAGCCCGTCGTCGTCGGGTAGTCCCCGATCGACGATCGCGACGCTCACGCCGCGTAGATCGAGGGCCTCGGCTTCCGCCGCGGACCGAGCTTCCAGGACCCGGCACCCAAGGTGCTCGAGCATGGCCCGTACGGATCCGGCGACGATCTCCTGATCTTCAACCACCAAGAACAGTGCACGTAGTTTGGAGGGTGCCAAGCCGCCTCCGGGCGCCACCAATACGTTACGGTACCGCGACCGGCCATTGTGCCACAAGTCGGTCGTCCGCACTTGACGCAGGGGCCACGATGGAACGAAGGAAGCACGCCAGACAGCCGTCAACCGCCACGGTGCGCGCGCACCTTCCCGATGGCCGCGAGACCGCAGGAAGTCTCTTGGACGTCGGCACCCATGGCGCCCGGCTCTGGCTGCCTGACGTCACGCTGCTGTTCGACCGTGGAGATCAGCTGGTCATCGCGATTGACGACGTGCCGGGGATCTGGACTGCGGATGTCCGATGGTCGCGAACATCTCCATCCCAGGGTGTGGAAGTCGGCGTCCGGATCCCCGGCCTCGAGCCGCCGTAGGCTGGGGCCCGTCGACCGCTTCCCTCCTGCCCCGGCCAACACCTCCACCGCCGGAAAGTGGAAGTTGAATGGGGGGGACTACTGCCCGGCGGTGGAGGCAGGGGTAGCGTAGCACAGCGGAGGTTCGCCGATCACTCCCCGCTGCCCGCACGCTCCGCTGATCGTGCTACCGTCGAGTACACGTCCAACGTGGAGGGGCTGGATGACTCCCGAGGTGCTGATCATCGAGTCGCCTGGGCTCGACGACTTCATGACGAACGACCGGGTCGGTCCGCCGCTGCAGCAGCAGCTCATGCTCACCCGGGTGGTCGCCAACCTGATGGTCGCGACCAGGCGGGAGTCGTTCAGGGAGCTGATGCGCGGACCCCACGTCGCCAGCTTCCCGATCGTCCATCTGTCGCTGCACGGCGACATGTCCGGGATCACCTTCACCGACGGCAAGGACATGGACTGGCACCAGGTGCAGCTCGAGCTGCACGCCTGGGCCGCCAACAAGATCGTCGCGATCTCCGCCTGCGAGTCCGCCGCGTTCAAGCTCGACGATGACCTCGCGAAGTGGCTCATGAGCCAGACGAAGGGGCAGTACGGGCCGCCGCGAGCCGTGCTGACGATGCTCCAGAAGGTGTACATGCCCGACGCGACCCTGGCATGGGGCCTGTTCTACCGGCGGCTCTACCAGAGGCTCGCCGATCGCCAGGCCCCGTCCGCGAGC
>CALATR010001207.1 GCA_937891875.1 uncultured Pseudomonadota bacterium
CGCTCCAGCGCGGCGACGACCGCCTGCTGGAGCGCATCCTCGGCGAGCTCGAGGTCGCCCCCCGCACCGCGCACCAGGAGCGCCAGCATCTGGGCGCGTCGCTCCCGCACCAGCTGGGCCAGGAGCGCCTGGATGTCGGCGCGGGGTGGGCTCACCTCACTCCCACTTCATGATCGGCCGCACCTCGATGGTCCCGGTCTTCGCGGTGGGGATCATCGCCGCCAGCTCGTTCGCGCGGTCCAGGTCCTTGCACTCGACCAGGTAGTAGCCACCCAGCTGCTCGCGGGTCTCGGCGAAGGGACCGTCGGTCAGACGGGTCCGACCCTCGCGCACGCGCACGCTGGTCGCGGTGTGCACCGGGGTCAGCGCCTCGCCGCCCAGCCACTCGCCAGACTCGCGAATGTGCTCGGTGAACGCCATGTATCCCTGGAACATCTCCGCCTTCTCCTGGTCGGACATGGCCTCGCCGACGGACTCGGCTTCATAGATGAGGAGCAAGTACTGCATGGGAGCCTCCGTTCAGCTCTGGTGGGTCCACAGGGCAAAGGTCGCGCCGCTCGGATCGGCGAGGACAGCAAAGCGTCCCATGCCGGGCACGTCCATGGGCGGCGCGAGCTGGGTGGCACCCAGCTGGCCGGCCTTGTTCCAGGCGGCGTCGGTGTCCTCGACGGCCACGTACTTGAGCCAGTGGTCGGGCACGCCGGCCTGCTTGGGCATCGCCGACGCGCGCGCGGCCTCGCCGTCCATGAACCAGATCTGCCCGTTGTCCTGCGGCACCGGCTTCCACCCGAAGACCTTGGCGTAGAAGGGAGCGACGGCCGAGGGATCGGCGCTCATGAGCTGCGACCAGCAGAAGGTGCCGGCGGGCGGGGTGCCGGCGGGGGGCTCGCCGGGATCGGCGCTCTTGAACAGGGCGAACGCGGCGCCCGACGGGTCCTGGCAGACCGCGAAGCGGCCGACCGGGATGTCCATGGCCGGCGCCACGACCTGCCCCCCGTGCGACTGCACGCGGCCCGCCGCGGCGTCGACGTCGTCGACCGAGATGTAGTCGAGCCAGTGGGGGGGCACGCCGTCCATCGCGGGCGCGGTGGCGCCGGCGACCTGCTCCTCCCCGTGCTTGAGGATGGTGTAGGGCATGCCCATGTCCATCGACTCGGCGGTCCAGCCGAAGAGCTTGGCGTAGAAGGCGGTGGTGGCGGCGGGATCGGGGGTGACCAGCTCGCGCCAGACGAAGTGACCTGCGTGGGACATGACGTTCTCCAGGTGGGGGTTCGAGCGAGTGCTCGTCCTTCTGTCGAACGGCGGGGTCCCGGATCGACATCGCCCCGCGATTTTTCTCGCGAGGCGATACGATTTCTTCGTGATCGGCGTCGAAGCTACTTCTTCAGGCTGTCGCAGATCGCGATGTTGGCGGCGAGGTGGGCCTGGTCCTTCACGCTGCCCGAGCAGGTGTAGGTCGTGTCGCCGATCTTGCGGGCCACCTCGTAGACGTAGTTGTCGTACTCGTTGCCCTCCATGTCCATGCCCACGGCGGTGTACTGCAGGACGTAGCCGTCGGCGGTCGCCTCGCTCTTGATCCAGGACTTGAAGAGCAGGGCCTCGGCATCGGCCTTGGCGGTCTCGAAGTCGGCGTCCGCCTTCTCCTGGATGCGCACGCTGATGGTGTCGTCGTCGGAGTGGAAGCCGGCCATGCCGCCGAAGCCGTTGGGCTTGGCGTTGTCGGGGACCTTCGCCCGCAGTCCGGACTCGTCGTTGGGCACGTCGACCGTGCCGTCCGGGGCGACGGTGGGCGCGCTCTCGATGGAGCAGGCGGCGGTGGCGAGGAGCAGCAGGGACAGGGCGACGGGACGCATCGAGGCCTCCATGGGCGTGGTTGACGTCCGGCACCTAGGCTGCGAAGCGGGCGATCCCCCTGGGCTGTCACATCCTGCAACGGCCGCTCAGCGATCGCCGGGGCGGTTACGAGGCCGGCGATCCGGAGGCGAGATGGCGACCCACGTGGCGTTCTTGAGGGGCATCAACGTCGGCGGCCACCACAAGGTGCCGATGAAGGACCTCAAGGTCCTGCTGAAGTCGCTCGGGCTGCGCGAGCCGGGCACCCTGCTCGCCAGCGGAAACGCATGGTTCGAGGCGGATGAGGAGGATCCTGCCGTGCTGCAGGACCAGCTCGCCGGAGCCCTCGAGGCGCGCTTCGGCTTCGCCGTACCCACCATCGTCCGCCCCGCCAGCGAGGTGGTCGCCGTGCACGACGGCGGCCACCCCTTCGCGGCCGACGCCGTCGATCCCAGATTCCTGCACGTCTACTTCCTTGGCGCCGTGCCCGAGCCCGATCCGGACAAGACGCCCGACGGCCCCGAGACGCTGGAGCTCCGCGGTGCCGAGCTGTTCGTGCACTACGTCCACGGCGCCGGCAAGAGCAAGCTGACGACCGACCGCATCGAGCGCTGGCTCGGCGTGACCGCCACCAGCCGCAACTGGAACACCGTGGGCAAGGTGGCGGACAAGGTGCGCTAGCCGAGCGGGTCATCCGACCCAGCCGGTGGGTCAGCTCGCTCAGGCGAGCGGCGCGAAGCGGGCGGTGAAGTGGCGCAGGGAGGGGGGCTCGTCGACGATGCGGTAGCCCGGCAGGGTGCTGGCCCGGGCGGCCACGCGCAGGACGGTCTCGATGACGTAGTCGACGTGGCTCTGGGTGTAGACCCGGCGCGGGATGGCCAGGCGCACGAGGTCCATGGCGGCGGCGGACTCGCTGCCGTCGGGGTGGCGGCCGAACATGACGGTTCCGATCTCGCAGCCTCGAACGCCGCCTTCTTCGTAGAGCGCCACGGCGAGCGCCTGGCCCGGGTAGGCCAGCGGCGGGATGTGAGGGAGCAGGGCGCGGGCGTCGAGGTAGACCGCGTGGCCGCCGGGGGGCTCGACCATGGGCACGCCACCTTCGCGCAGGGCGTCGGCCAGGTACGCGGTCGAGCGGATGCGGTAGCGCAGGTAGTCCTCGTCCACGACCTCCTCGAGGCCGATGGCGATGGCCTCGAGATCGCGCCCGGCGAGGCCGCCGTAGGTGGGGAAGCCCTCGGTGAGGATCAGCGCCTCCCGGCACTGGCGAGCCAGCTCGTCGTCGCGCATGGCGAGCCAGCCGCCGATGTTGACCAGGGCGTCCTTCTTGGCGGACATGGTCATGCCGTCGGCCAGCGCTGCCATGTCGCGCACGATATCCGGCACCGCGCGACCCTGCTGACCGGGCTCGCGCTCGCGGATGAACCAGGCGTTCTCGGCGAAGCGGCAGCCGTCGAGGAAGAGCGGCAGGCCGAAGTCGTCGCACACCGCACGCACGGCGCGCAGGTTCTCCAGGCTCACCGGCTGCCCGCCTCCCGAGTTGTTCGTCACCGTGACCATGACCAGCGGCACGTGCTCGGGCCCGGCCTCCTCGATGACCGCGCGCAGGGCGTCCAGATCGACGTTGCCCTTGAACGGGTGGCGGCTGCTCGGCACCCGCCCCTCGGCGATGACCACGTCCACCGCGCGGGCGCCGCTGTGCTCCACGTTGGCCCGGGTCGTGTCGAAGTGGGTGTTGTTCGGGATCACCTTGCCGGGCCCGCCGACCACCGAGAACAGGATCTTCTCGGCGGCGCGCCCCTGGTGGGTCGGGATGATGTGCTCGAACGGAAACAGGCGTTGGACCGATTCCTTGAACCGGTACCACGAGGGCGAGCCCGCGTAGGACTCGTCGCCGCGCATGATCCCCGACCACTGCCGAGCCGACATCGCCGAGGTGCCCGAGTCGGTGAGCAGGTCGATGAGCACGTCGTCGGCGTCGAGGGCGAAGAGGTTGTACCCGGCGTCCCGCAGCAGCGCCCTGCGCTCGGCGGCGGTGGTCATGCGCAGGGGCTCGACCGACTTGATGCGGAAGGGCTCGATGATGGTCGCGAAGCCGTCCATGGCTCGATCTCCTGAGGCTGCGCCGAGCGCGTCTGGCTCGGGATCGTGGAGCGGTTGGCAAGCAAGCGACGTGCCAGCGGCCGCCCGCGCCCTGCGACGCCCCGCAACACCCGCCCTGTCCCCGGCGTGGCAGGAGTACGCTGTCGCCCCTGGAGGTCATCGTGGCCGACGCCCTGCCCCATCCCGTCGCCCCGGAAGAGCTCGCGGTCGCCCACCCGATCGTGCGCCGCTGCCCGAGCTGCGGAGAGCCCGCGGCGGTGGTCATGCGCGACTGGTCCGGCAGTCGGATGTTCGGCCTCGTCCAGAGCGGCTCCACCGGTCAGCTCGACTGGGTGTGCCAGTCCTGCGGGCGTGGTTTCCGCACCCGGCCGCGGGGGATCCGGATCCTGGTCGGCCTGCTGTTCCTCCCCTTCTTCATCTGCGGACCGGTGGGCGGAATCCTGACGTTCCTCGATGGCTTCGATGTCGAAGCCCTCCTCTTCACGCTGGTGCTGGGGCTGGTCGGCGCGGTCGCCGTGGTCATCTGGGCCTGGCCCTTCCTGCTGCTCCTCCGCGCCCGCAAGATCGCCGACGCCCCCTACCCAGAGGTCCGCTACACGCTGACCGAGCCCGCCCGGCGGTGCACCTGTGGGGGCGTCGCCACGTGCACCAAGGTCACCGAGACCCGCACCCGCGGCATCCGGTCGGGCACCGAGTACGAGTATCGCTGCCACAGCTGCGGCGAGCAGTTCACCATCGAGGACGGCCTGGGCATGGGGCTGTCCTTCCTGGTTGGCGGTGTGTTCGTCATCGTCAGCGCCATCGCGCTGCCGTACACGTTCCACGACTGGTGCCTGCTGAGCGGCGACATCATCGCGTTCTGCATCGGCCTGCTGGCCGCGTCCATGGCGGTCGTGCGCTTCCTCAACCGCTTCCGGCACCCGGAGATCGGCGCGGAGGAAGTGGGTGAGAGCGCAGGTTGAAGCTCCAGGACCTCAGCGCCTGTCCAGGAGGCGGACCGAGTCGTGCGATCTGCCCCACTGCCTCGCGATGAAGCACCAGTGTGGATCGGGAGCGTCCCGGCAATCCCGAATTCACACGGCGCGTACGTCAAGCGCGTCGTTGTCGACGCATTCGCTGGCGGTCTCGATCGGTTCGGACTCGGGGCGTCCCCCCACCCCGAACACAAAGGGCCGGCCGCAGCATGCGCTGCGACCGGCCCTTCTGCAGGTGCAACCTCGGGTCTACTCGACCTTGAGGGTGCCCTTCATCATCATGTAGTGGCCGGGGAAGGTGCATCTGGGGCGCGGACTTTGTGATGAGGGCCACGACGCTGTTTCAGAAGGGGTCGCCGGGTCAGTCTGGCTTGGCTTGGCTCCGTTCGGCGGCGTTTGTGTCATGCTTTGTGTCATAGTGCCGGAGCCGGCCAGAGATCAGCTGCCACGGGCGGAGCCTGCGGTGTCGGACATCGACCACGGTCGCCCACGAACTGGTCGCGCGCACCCAGCGGTCCTGGACTGACGTTGTGTCAGGGAGGTCAGCCACCGCAGTGGGGTCGGGTTGGAGCCCACCTGCTGTCGTCCGCATGCCGGACAGCGTTGGGTCGACCAGCGGTACGGCCGGGTGCGGCGTGGGGCGGATCGCTCTGAGCCACTGGCTGATGCCCGCCCTTGGCGTGCTGAACGTCCGGTGGCCAGCCGGCGGCGTGTGCATGTGGAGTGAGCGTGGTTGTCCGCGGAGTTCGCCGCCCGTCGTCGACGTTGCCCAACGTGTCACGGCTAGGCTATGCCTTCGGTCAAGATGGGCAATCGCGTCCAAGCACAAGAACAGACTGGCACGTAGAAGGGAGGGGCGATGCTGCGCAATGCTGCACTTATCGTAGGTTCTATCCTGATTTCTGGCTGCTCTCAGGATCCGCTGTACCTTGGCTCGTGGTCGGCCAGCGCTGCTTCCATCGACAATGTCGAAGCGCCCGACCCCACGGGATCGCTTTCTGTGCGCGAGGAAGGGGCTGAACTCCAAGTGTCTTGGTACTTCGCGAGCACTGAGGAGACGTTCGACCTCGCCGTCGGTGGTGATGTTGTGGACCGCGGTGACGGAAGCGTCGATCTTGAGATGGATGGGAGATTCACTTTGACGCCCAAGAAGGGGGATGAGACGAGCGATGTCGTCGAAGTGAGCCTCGACTGCGATGCCACCGAGTCCGCCATGACCTGCTCAGGCAGCTTGACCGGGCCGTCAGGGAGCAAGGTCATGGACATGCAGTTTGCTCGCTGAGGGTCCCGCTCGCGGCCCGACTCGGTGACGGCGCCGCATCGGTTCTCGTTCCAGGCAGACCGCAGGAGTGGGTGAACGGTACTGTCGTGGTCAAGAGCGCCAGACGCCATCGTGGCCAGGGTTGATGGTGGCAGTACTGGCTGCAGGCCTCACTTTTTCTCCTCTGGGGTCCGGTTTTGGCGGTACGCTGGACTAGAGTCTGGCGGACAGTGCACTGGGGGGAGGCGACATAGGCTTGCTGTTGCCGATCGCTGACATGGCACCGATGTCATCGCGAGCTGTGGCGACTGCCCACGATGTGCGGCGGTGCCGGCTTGCCATCTGGAGCTTCATGGCGTGCCCGTCGCGCGCTCAGACCCTGCGTCGCCTCACGGTGACTCACCGTTCACTGTTCTAAACCTTCAAACGCCGTATCTGACTGGGTAGGGGGACTTCATGGCCATCGCAGTGCACACCGTCCTTTCGGGCGAAACGCTTCAATCGATCGCTGCAACCTACTTCGCGTTGCAGCACCCGGATGGAGGTTCAGGCACCACGATCGACGATGTGAGGCAGAGCGAGGTCATCCGTGCCATCCGGTCAGCCACGCCGACCTCGGTGTTCGACCTCTCGTCCTTTCTAGACGCGGACACGCTGACGACAGGCAACGCGGTCTTCGTTCCCGCCCTGCGGCAGTTCAACCGTCAGATCTACCAGGACACTGTCCATACCGACCTGAATCCCAACTTGGAGGCTCTTGGCTACGATCATGCGGGCAAGCTGATGGCCGCGACCTCCGCAGAGGTCATCACCCAGTTGCCCTCGGCCTCGGTGACCTACGTGGATGCCGATGTCACTCGCCTGTGGGTGTTGACGCAGTTCTTGACGCTGGATGGTATGGATCTGGCGACGGCCGAGGAGCTGTACGACAACCAGTCGATCCAGTCGATGGCGACGTTGTCGTTGCAGTCTGTGGCGAGCCTTCAGAGCATCCTGGACAGCCTGGTTACTGGAGGAAAGGCCCCGGAGCTGTCGGCCTCGGCGCAGCGTCACGCCGAGCGTTGGCGCGCCGAAGCCAAGCTTCGCGCCCGCCAGGTAGGCGGTCAGGTTTCCCGAGGGAAGTACCGGATGCTGTCGATCCCGGCCGCTCCGGACGAGTTCACGAAGCGTGCTGTGTTCTACGAGGCCGTTGCCGACGACTCGCGCAACACCCGCGCGGACACCACGATGGCTGGCTACCTGGCTCGGTTGTACCGCTTTCACGGGGCCGCGGTGCGCGGGAACCAGAACGTACTGGCAGGCCGCGCCGAGGAAGCCCGCAAGGCCTACATGGAAGCACGGCGGGAGATGCATCGTCTGGTGGAAGACACGGGGACGAGCTCGTCCGTCGACGACGAGGTGGGAGTCAACCTCGAGACGGTGGTCGAGGCCATCAAGGTGGTGCTTCAAGCCCTACCTCCCGAAGACGATGCCCCCTTCGGGCCCCCGTCGATGGTGTTCTTCAACGAGGGCCGGGTCGGGCGTCCGCACTATCGGTTGCGCACCTTCACCGAGGCAGAGCTGACAGGCGGTGAGAAGAACAACCTTCGGAATGCCCTGACCTCTGTGGCGACCCACGCGCTGCCTCGCCGGTACCGTAGTGCTCTTCAGCAGGTCGCCCTGGAGAAGAGCCGAGCCCAACTCGATTCTGCCTCCGTGAGTACCGGCTTGTTGGCGGCGGACGCCACCGCGTTGGCCCGCGATCTGGAAGCACAGGACAAAGAGGTGCTGCGCCGCAATATCGCAGCTGCGTCCTTCTCCACCATCGGTTCGGGCGGTCTCAACCTCGCGGATCAGGTCTCGGATGCGTTGGTCATCTCCGAAGTGCAGCAGCTCGTTGGTGCCTTGTGGTCGGGAAGCGATGCTGCAGCCATCGTCGAGGACTCCTCTCCGTACCCGACGGGGTTCCTGACCTCCCTCGACCCGTTCGCGCGGTTTGTGATCCTGCCGTCCATCGACTCGAACACACAGATGACCACGTCGTCGCACACCCATCTGCTGGTCGACAGCTCATTCACGACGAACTACCGAGATCAGTTCCTCAAGCCGCTCCTGATGAGTGACGATGTCGACAACCTTGTCATGGACGAAGCGCTGTGGCGTACGGCTGGTGGCCTCGCGGCAGTCGCCCCGGTGATGTACGGACTTCAGGTCCCGATGGGGATCGGGCAAGCGGCAGGAGCCTTGGGCGACAAGGAGCTGTTGTCCCGGTTCTCGCAGCCGCTGATGAACGTCTACGACAGCGGAGGAACCGCGGTCGCGGACGTGTGGTCCGGCTCGCCGGGCCTACCGCCGAACCTGGACCTGACGGCGTGCACGACCACCTGGCGGACAGGGGCAAGTGCGTACGCTTCGATGAACATCGTCGCGTACGCCAGCTACTTCATCGGAGTGGCAGACAACTTCTACCGACAGGACCGACGCGAGGAAGCGGAGCGGTGGTACCGGGACGTGCAGTGTGCCCTCGAGATCGCGATGGAGGAGTTGAAGGAGTACTCGCGGGTGGCGCTCAAGGGTGTGTACGAAGCATGGGCAAACGACGTGGGCGATCCGGGCGACCGGACGGTGATGAACGTGCAGTACACCCAAGGAGCCACGACCGAGAAGGTGATGGAAGACGTCTTCTTCCGGGCGAAGACGAGCCAGGGTGTGCAAGCGCGGAGCCTACCGGAAGTCGGCTCGGCACTGACGCAGTACTTCGGGTTCGCGGCCCCCTCCGGCTACAGCAATGTCACGATCGACACTGACCCATTGGTGATCGAGCCAGATGCGTCGGCGAGCTTCATCTCAACGCCGCGTGGGCTGCGAGGGCCACAGGGGAACCGGATTACTACACAGACGACGAAAATCGAAGGAAGCAAGGAGAAGGAGGCGGAGATGTTCCGGCTCCATCTGTACTGCGAAGCGAAGCTGATGAACCTGATGATGGGGAAGAACTGGCTGGGGTATCGCAATGACTACGTGCCCCCGTGGACGTTCGACCACCTGTATGCAGAGGCCCGCAACCTGTGCGATCGGGCGATGGCGGCGGAGTCCCAGGTCATCCGGTTCCTGGAGGCCAGCGAAGCACGTGC
>CALATR010001208.1 GCA_937891875.1 uncultured Pseudomonadota bacterium
CCTCGGCGCCTCGGCCCTCTCGGGCAACTGCAACCTGTACGACGACGCCACCGGTGGACCCGCGGGCACCAGCAACTACGAGCTCCAGTCCACCGACGGACCCCAGTTCGACACCACGAACGCGCGCTCCGAGTGGATGCCACTCGCCACGTCCGTCGCGATCGATGCCTGCTCGACGGGTCCGTCGGTCGATCTCGACGGCACGAGCCGCGCCCAGGGCGCCGACTACGACCGCGGCGCCTTCGAGCGGCCCTAGCGCGCGCCAGCACCGGCCTGCCCGGCGGGCCGGTGCCCCATCTCGACCACAGACCGGTACGCTACCTCGATCCTTTTTATTTCCACTTTGATCCTGACCAGCACCTACCGGTACACCAAAAGTATCCGAAATCCTGTCAGATCGCCCCCGTGGCTGCGAACCCCAGGCGCACCTCGCACTGGAGTACCGATGCGCACCACACTCGTCGCCCCGCTCGCCCTCGTCGCCCTCGCAGCCGTCCTGCCCGCCCAGGCCTTCGCCGGGGTCGCCAGCATCAACGGAGTCGGCGCCTGCCCCGAGGTCAGCCTGGCGTCGGCGATCGCCGCGGCCGCGCCCGGCGACACCATCTTCGTCAAGCCGGGCACCTACGTCGTCGCTGCCCAGACGATCAGCAAGGAGCTGACGATCGTGAGCAGCGACGCCAACTGTTCGGCCGAGGTCCCCGACCAGGTCTTCTTCGAGGGCAACAACAGCGATCGCATGTTCACCGTGACCGACGAGGTCACCTTCCGCGGCCTCACCCTGCGGAACAACAACGCGCCGACCGTCGACGGCCCCCTGATCTACGTGAGCAGCGGTGGACACGCCAGGATCGACGACTCGCTGCTCCGGGACGGCAGCACCGGCGGGCGTGGAGGCTGCGTCTACGCCTTCGGCGGCCACGTCACCGTGATGGAGGACTCCGAGATCGACCACTGCGACGCCAGCGCCGGTGGCGGCGGCGTGGCGATCTACTACGGCAACTTCATCCAGGAGGCGGGCTCGACCATCCGGAGGAACTCCGCCCTGTCTTCGAACGGCGGCGGCGTGCTCGCGGGCGTGTCCACCCTGGTGGTGATCCAGGGCGACCTGACCGCCAACAGCGCCGTCGACGGGGGCGGCCTGTACACCAGCAACATCGCGATCATCGGTGGCTCGACGTTCGACAACAACACCGCGACCGGGGACGGCGCCGGCATCCACGCCTCCGGCGGCAGCGTCGACATGACCGACGTCACCCTCACCAACAACGACGCGGACGGCCAGGGCGGTGCCATCTACACCAAGGCCGCCATGGACACGTGGGACATCACCATCCGGGACAACGCGGCCGCGGCGGGCGGCGGTGTGTACGTCGCCGGCGGATCGTTCGACGTGCGCAGCGCTGGCGTCTTCGAGACCAACACCGCGACCGGCCTCGGCGGCGGGCTCGCGGTGATCTACGGTCCGTCGGTCCTCCTCCGCGGTGACAGCCCCAACGACATCGTCTTCGACGGCAACACCGCCGGCGGTCGCGGCGGCGGCATGGCGACCAACTCGGTGGACGTCACCATCGAGAACGCCAAGTTCGTCCGCAACGTCTCCGATCGGCAGGGAGGCGGCCTGTACGCCACCTACCCCTCGGGCACCTTCGCCCCGCTGGAGATCGTCAACACCCGCTTCCTGAGCAACTCGGCCACCCACGGCGGCGGCGTCTTCTCCGACGGCATGGACATCGCGATGTCGGCGGACTTCACCAGCTGCGACCCCTCCACCCTGGGCAAGGACCGGTTCTGCTCGGAGTTCCGCTACAACAGCGCCACCGCGGCCAGCGGCCACGGCGGCGGTCTGCGTGCCATCGGGGACGCCGAGATCGAGGTCGAGGCCACGTCCTTCGTGGGCAACACCGGCGCGTCGGGCGGGCAGGCCGTCAGCGTGAAGGGCGGCGGCGGCGACGTGCTGCTGCGCAACGCGCTCGTCATCGACCACAGCGGCGCGTCCGCCGTGCAGGTGACCGACCTCGGTCGGCTCGAGGTCTTCAACAGCACCTTCTCCGACAACGCCGCGTCCGTCGACTACGTCTCCGGCAGCGGCCTGTTCCACTACAACCTGGTCGTGGGCAACTCCGGCGCCCTGAACGCTACCGGGATCGTCGGCAACTGCAACCTCATGCAGGCGGGCTCCGCCGGTCCGACCGGCTCGTCCAACTTCACCCTCGGTCCGCTCGTGCCGCCGCCCTTCGACGCCACCAGCACCCGCTCCGACTACATGCCCAAGGACCCCTCCCTGGCCGTCGACGCCTGCTCGACCGGCAGCAGCGAGGACCTCGACGGCACGAGCCGCGCCCAGGGCGCCGACTACGACCGCGGCGCCTTCGAGCGCCCCTAGCGCGCGCGAGGCTCGGCGGCGGCGATCACGTTGTACACGTCGATCACGCCGTCGGCATCGAGGTCGATGACCTCGTCGATGGTCCCGTCCGCGCGGTAGTCGGCGAAGCGCACGGAGTCGAAGACCCCGTCGAGGTCGGTGTCGAGACCCGAGCAGACGAGCCGGCCCCGGGCGTCGTAGCGGTGGGTCCAGGTGCGATCGGCGAGGCCGTCCCCGTCGTCGTCGATCGCCGAGAAGACCAGACGGCCGGCGTCATCGCGCACCTCGTGGGCGACCAGGGCGGCACCGGCAGCGACGGGGACCTGGGCCCGCGAGGAGGAGGCGCAGGCGACGAGCAGGACCGAGGCGAGCAGCACGGTGAGGGGGCGCATGGGAACCTCCGGGGACGCCGGGTCGCGGCATCCACACCCTTGTCTTGTTCCGGCACGGGCGAGCGCGTGGTGACGGGCGGTTTCACCGGTCCCCGAAGAAATGCGCAGCGCGCGTGTCAGACCGCAGCCGCTCGCCGCGAACGCCTGGGCACCCCCATGCCCAGGAGCTCCCCATGCAGTGCGACAACCTCGTCAGAGTCCAGTTCATCGCCATCATCGGCGCGGCCACCTGACGCCGGATAGACTGCCCCCCCACGGAGGGGACATGCGTACGACGCTCTTGCTGGCGGTGCTGCTCACGGGCTGCTGGAAGCCCCGGCGGGCCGAGGACCCGGGCACGATCACCTGTGTGGACTTCGACGACGACGAGGTCACCATCACCGTCGTCCCCGAGGTCTGCATCTCGAGCAGCTGCAGCCGCAACTACGTGGCCACCTGCACCGCGGTCGCCGAGGACGGCGTCATCGAGGTCCGAACCCAGGTCCGCTGGGGCGATCGGGTCGGTCCGATGGGATGCACCGACGACTGCGGCCCGGGCTTCTCGAACGTGGTCTGCTCGACCACGGCCGAGCCTGGCACCTGGACCGTCGTCTACGGCGACAGCGAGGTCGAGGTCGAGCTGCCGTCCGAGGTGTCCTGCTCCGGGTTCGCTCCCGCGCCCTGATCCTCCCCGGACCGTGATTCCAACGCCCCGGATCGCCTGATCGCACATTTCGGGTGACACGTGCTCCCGTCGGCGGTGTTCAACCCACCGACCGATGAAGGAGCCCACGTGAGCGTGGACGTCGAAGACCTGTACCGCACCTATGGACCGATGGTCCTGCGTCGCTGCCGCGCGCTGCTCAAGGACGAAGAGCGCGCGGTCGAGGCCATGCAGGACACGTTCGTCCAGGTGCTGCGCCGCCAGGAGAGCCTCGAGGTGACCGCCCCGAGCTCCCTGCTGTACCGGATCGCGACGAACACGTGCCTGAACGCGATCCGGAGCCGCAAGCGCCACCCCGAGACCCCCGACGACGAGCTGCTGGTGCGCATCGCCAGCGCCTCGGACGACGAGGGCCGCGGCGTCGCCCGGCTCATGCTGGACCGCATCTTCCAGAACGAGCGCCCCTCCACCCGCACCATGGCCGTCATGCACCTGCTCGACGGCCTGACGCTGGAAGAGGTGGCGGCCGAGACAGGCCTGTCGGTCAGCGGGGTGCGCAAGCGCCTGCGCACCCTGCGATCCAATGTCCGTGAGCTGGAGGCGATGCCATGACCGTGCCTGACCCCATCCTCGAGCGCTTCCGCCTCGGCGAGCTGTCCGCCGCGGAGCACGCCGCGCTGGAGGCGAGCCTGACCGAGGCCGATCGGGCCCGCCTGGCCGAGCTCGCCGCAGACGACGCCGCCATCCTGGAGCGCTATCCGCCCCGGGTCATGGCCATCGCCATCCAGGACAAGGCGCGCGCCCGGGCGAAGCGCTGGGTCGTGCCGACCATCGGATCAGCCGTGGTCCTGCTGGGCGCCGCCGCAGCACTCGCCGTGGCGTTCCAGCCCGAGACCATGGCCGAGAGCGTGGACCACACCCTCGCCGGCGAGACCGTGCGCGCCAAGGGGCACACCCGGGTGCTGGTCTACAGCGAAGCCGACCCCTCGAGCCCGCTGGCCGACCAGGCGGCGCTCGCTCACGGCGACACCGTGCAGCTGGGCGTCAACGTCGACCATGACGCGTACGGCGTGCTGGTCAGCCTGGACGGCCGCGGCGTCGTCACCACCCACTGGCCCCTCGACGGCGCGGAGGCCGCTCCCATCGAGCCCGGTCGCACCCAGGTGCTGCCCCGCGCCTACACCCTCGACGACGCTCCCCGCTTCGAGCGCTTCCTCCTCGTGACCGGTTCCGAGCCCTTCCCGGTGTCCGACGTGGTGGAGGCCGGCCGCACCCTCGCCGCCACCGCCCACGCCGACGACGGCGACCTCGACCTCCCCGACACCCTGCAGACGACCGACCTCCTGGTCCGGAAGGTGGCCCGATGAGCCGCTCCATCACCAACCTGCTCTGCGGTGCCCTCGCCGCGTCCGCGCTGGCCGGCGCCGCCCTGCCCACCACCGCCCTCGCCGCCGAAGAATCCGGTCCGATCCGTCGCTTTGCCCTGGTCGTCGGCGCCAACGACGGCGGCTCCGACCGGGTCACCCTGCGCTACGCCCAGGACGACGCCAACGCCTTCCTCGACGTGCTCACCGACCTGGGTGGCGTGCGTCGCGAGGACGCCGTGCTCCTCGCCGAGCCCGACGCCGAGGACTTCGACCGCGCGCTCTACGACCTCGCCCAGCGCGTCCGCAGCGCCCCCGAGCAGCGGACCGAGGTGGTCTTCTACTACTCGGGCCACTCCGACGAGCGCGGCCTGCTGCTCCGCGGGGACGAGGTGCCCTACAAGGCCGTCCGCGACGGGCTCGACAAGGTGCCCGCCGACGTGCGGATCGCCGTGGTCGACTCCTGCGCCTCGGGGGCGCTCACGAGGGCCAAGGGCGGCACCCTGACCGCCCCCTTCCTGCTCGACGAGAGCCGCGTGGTCACCGGCCACGCCTACCTGACCAGCGCGTCCGCCGACGAGTCCGCCCAGGAGGCCGATCGCCTGCTGGGCAGCTTCTTCACCCACTCGCTGGTGACCGGACTGCGCGGCGCGGCCGACTCCTCGGGCGACGGCCGGGTCACCCTGTCCGAGGCCTACACGTTTGCGTACGACGAGACCCTGCGGCGCACCGAGAACACCCGCTTCGGCCCCCAGCACGCCACCCGCCAGATGGACCTCACCGGCACCGGCGACCTCGTGCTGACCGACCTCTCCGCCATCGAGGCCGGCCTGCTGCTCTCCCCCGAGCTGTCCGGTCGCCTCTCGGTGCGCGACGCCCAGGGTCGCCTCGTCGCCGAGGTCACCAAGCCCGCCGGCCGCCCCATGGAGCTCGGCCTGGGCACCGGTCGCTACCGGGTCGTGCTCGAGCGCGACGATGGCGTGTGGGAGGGGCGCGTGTGGCTGGCCAAGGGCGAGCGCAAGCCGCTGGACCTCACGGAGCTGACCCGGGTCGAGCGGGTGGCGACCACCGCCCGCGGCGACAGCAAGGACGGCGTCTCCCCTGCCCTTCGGCGGGTTCCCTTCCTCGCTGGCGTGTGGCCGCTGCGGTCGCAGGACGCTAGCGTCGGCCTCGCCCTCACCCTGGCCGGCGGCTACCTCGGCGAGGTCCGGGGCACCGCGGTCAGCATGGGCGTGAACCTCGTCGAGGGCGACGCGAACGGCCCGCTCATCGCGATGGGCGCCAACGTCGTCGGCGGCAGCTCCCAGTCGAGCCAGTTCTCGATGGGCGCCAACTACACCGGCGCTGACCAGACCGGCGCCCAGATCAGCATCGGCACCAACATCGCCGGGCGGGACCTCAAGGGCTTCCAGGGGTCCATGGGGGCCAACATCGTCCGTGAGCGCATGCGCGGCGTGCAGGCGACCGTCGGCGTGAACCTCGCTGGGCGCGACATCACCGGCACCCAGCTGTCGGTCGGCGCGAACCTCGCCGGGGGAGCGGTCCAGGGTGCCCAGATCGCGGTCGGCCCGAACCTCGCCGGAGGCCCGCTCCGCGGTGCCCAGCTCTCGGTCGGCTTCAACTTCGCCCCGGCGAGCTCCCGGGGCTTCCAGGGCAGCTCCGGCGTCAACATCGTCGGCAACGACTTCCACGGCGCCCAGGTCGGCATCGTGAACGTGGGCTGGGACCTCACGGGCAGCCAGGTCGGCCTGGTGAACTTCGCACGCGAGGTGCGCGGCTCGCAGATCGGCCTGCTCAACATCGCCAAGCGCCAGGACGGCGTGTCGGTCGGCCTCGTCCAGCTGGTCAAGGAAGGCCAGTTCCATGGCGAGGTCTGGGCCAGCGACACCCTGCCGGTCAACGCGGGCGTGCAGTTCGGCGGGCGCCGCGTCTTCACCGAGATCCATGTCGGCGGCGATCCCCGGGGCGTCGGCCTCGCCTACACCGGCGGGGGTCTCGGCGTGCACCTGCAGCGCCTCGCCGACCGCCCCGCCCCCGGCGAGGAGCCCGAGCGTGACGGCCGCCTGTGGGGGGAGTTCGACCTGTCGGCCGGCAGCCTGTGGCAGCGCGACAAGGGCGTCGACACCGACCTGCTCGTGTCGCTCCGCGGCTCGGTCGGCTTCGAGCTGGCGAAGCACCTCTCCCCGGAGGTCGGCGTCGCCTGGCACGTCTATGCCGACATCAACGAAGACGGCGGCAGCGACATCCGCAGCCTGGTGCTCCCCGGCGGCCTCGACGACACCGCCCGCCTGGCCAGCTGGCCCAGCCTGTTCGTGGGCGTACAGTTCTAGGAGCGTTCGCCCCGAGACTCGGGGTCGTGGGCGTCGCGCAACGACCCCAGCCGCGCGAGCCCGACCAGCAGCAGGACCCATGGGATGAGGTACAGGAACGTGTGGAGCGCGTTGAGCGCGGCGGACACGAAGTAGTACCCCTCCATGCCCAGCTGGTTGATCGCCAGCTGGGTCGCCCCCCACGACACGAGGGGGAGGATCATCGCCAGTACCGCGCCGATGATGCCCGCGGAGAGCACCAGGATGCTGGCGCGCGGGTGCAGGCGCGTGCCCAGGATGGCGACCGCCACCCACAGGATCAGCTGGATGAGCACGCGCATCAGCTGGGCGAAGCCCATCATGTACACGCCGACCATCGACTCCATCTGCACGCCGCCTCCACGACGAGCCCGTACCGCGTCGTAGCCCGCCCGGCCGGGCCGGATACGCGGCCGACCGGAGGTCCCATGCCCAGCATCACCGTGCACCACCTCGACCGCTCCCGCTCCAGCCGGATCCTGTGGCTGCTGGAGGAGCTCGAGGTCGACTACGAGCTGGTCGAGCACGCGCGCGGCAAGGACTTCCGCGCACCCGCCTCCCTGCGCGAGGTCCACCCCCTGGGCAAGGCTCCGGCGGTCGTGGTCGACGACACCGTCCTGGTCGAGTCCGGCGCCATCCTGGAGCACCTGGCGCGCACGCTCGGCGACGGGCGCCTGGGCGTGCCCACCGAGGATGACGCCCACCAGAACTACAGCTTCTTCCTGCACTATGCCGAGGGCTCGCTGATGCCGCCACTGCTGGTCAAGCTGCTGACGGGCAAGGTCCGCGAGGCGAAGCTGCCGTTCTTCATCAAGCCGATCGCCAGGGGGGTCGCCGACAAGCTGGACGCGACCTACACGAACGGCGAGATCGACCTGCACGGCGCCTTCCTCGACCAGCACCTGCAGGACCGCACCTGGTTCGCCGCCGACCGCCTCACCGCCGCCGACATCCAGATGAGCTACCCGGTGTACGCGCTCATCTCCCGCGGCGGCGCCGATCGCCCCAACCTGAAGGCCTGGATGGACCGCGTGACCGCGCGACCGGCGTTCCAGCGGGCAGTGCAGAAGGGCGGGCCGCTGATATAGGGGTTGGTGGTTGGTTCTGGGGGGAGTCGCGAGCCGGGATCCGCTCGCGGGAAGTCGCGCTGCTGCGGGCGAGGGAGTGGCGGGTTCGGTCTCCAGTCTCCAGTCTCCAGCTTCGGCCGGCCAGGGAGCCGTCGCCGCGCACACGGTCGGCCGCAATCCCAGCATCCCTGGGATGCCAACGACAGCCTGCTCGCAGCGCCAGCCGCTCGGGCAGTGCACCGTGTCGTACGGGGATGATCCGCTGCCGTAGGACTGGAGACTGGAGACTGGAGACTGGAGACCGAGCGGACGCATCCCCTGCCCG
>CALATR010001209.1 GCA_937891875.1 uncultured Pseudomonadota bacterium
AGAGTGGATAGCACTTCATGAATCATGAAGCCATGATTCAGGGCGCCATGATGGACAGATCCACCGAGCCCACCCCCGCCATCAGTCCCCGTCCTTCGGCGATGGCCTCATCGGAGGGTAGCGCGTGGGGGCGGTCAGTCGGCGGTGGGACGCGCGACCCTCCCCCCTGGCACCCCCACCGGGAATCGAACCCAGATCTGAGGATTAGGAATCCCCTGTTCTATCCGTTGAACTATGGGGGCGCAGGCAGGGACGGCATTATCGGCCATCTGTTCCCCCGCTGTTCCCCCGATGGGGGAACGGGAGCACATCGGCCGGACGGTAGTCCATCAGGCCGGTGGCCTTCAGCGCCGCCTTGCTATCGTCCCGACGCACTCGGCGGTAGTGCTTCATCGCTTCCTTCTCGCTATGGCCCAGGATCTCCGAGGCCGTCTTCGGGTCGGTCTCCGCGTAGAGGCGGTCAACGACGTGGCGACGGATGCCGTGCGGCGTGATGGGCGGGACGCCCGCTCGCCCGCATGCGGCCAGGATCTGCGCGCCCACCGTGTCCGCCGTCACCGGGCTCCGCTGCCCCGACAGACGCAGGCGCCGGAGGTGGTCGAGCAGTCCCTCGCCAAGGGCGACCTGGCGGACGGTCGGCAGCGCCGAGCTCCTCCGCTTCCGCTTCCCGGTGATGGTGACGATGCCATCGTCGAAGTTGACCTGCTCCCAGGACAGCCCGCAGACCTCCGACTGCCGCGCCCCGGTGGCGTACATCAGCAGCATGGCCGTGCGCGTGTTCCCCCGAGCGTGCGCGATGGCGCGCTCGATCTCGTCCGCCGTCGGGGTCCGGTTGTTGTTCGTCGGGCCCTCGTCGGGGAGGTCCAGGCTCGGCAGGGGGTGCCGGACCAGGGGCGGACGTCGACGCAGGGCCCAGTTCCACGCGATCGACAGCACCCGCAGGTCCTGACCGATGGTGCTGAAGGCGTAGCCCTTCGAGCGCAGGACGGACACGATCCGCTTCATGGCGTCGACGTCCATCCCTGCGAGCTTCTCCCCTCCCCCCGCGTCGTCCAGGTGCTGCAGGCTGTAGCGGTACGACTGGGTGGTCTTGGCCTTGAGGAGCGGGTCGGTCTCGGTGACCTCCCACCACGCCTCGAGGAGGCCGGTCAGGTCCACCACGTTCGTGGCGCCCGCCGGCGCGATGCCGAGGTCCTCCTGCGCCAGCGCGAGAGCCCACGCCCTCGCCTCGGTGCGCGTCGCCCACTGGGCGCCGAGGTACTCGCGGCCCTTCTTCGCCCTCCAGTAGCGCTGTTCCCCCCTGTTCCCCCGGCTGTCGACCGGCGAGACGGAGATCGTGTCCACCACGATGCGGTCAGGATGCGGCATCTGTTCCCCCTGGGTCTTCGAGGACCCTACCAGGGGTCGGATCCGTGCGTCGCTCGCAGGAGCCGAAAGAAGGCAGAGGGGGCCGATGTCTGGCGGATCCTCGACGGTCATCGGAAGCTCCTGCGCTTCACGGTGCCCCCGAGCTGCGCCGCGCTCTCGACCGGGACGCGCCGGAGCTGGTCCAGGACGTCGCCCCAGATCACCACCGACCGGCCCTGCAGGTCCCTCACGAGGTGGTTGTCCCGGAGCCAGTCCCGGGCCTGCCCGTCGGACATCGGCAGCAGCTTCGCGGCCTCGGACAGCGACATCACTGCGGCCGGCCCGAGGGCCAGCCGGCGGAAGGTGAGGTCGTCCGTAGCGGCGGAGCTCACCAGACCACCTGGTCGCTCGCCAGTCCGGAGCCACCACAGTTGTGGCAAATCACGATGGTGCCTGGAGACTCGTTGATGGGGTCCTCGTCATGCGCGTCGACGAACCCGTCGCCCCCGCACGCGAAGCAGCTTTCGTCCTGGTCCCCGTCGTCGGCGAAGAACGCATCCTCGTCGAACTTGCCGAACCGGGTCTCCCGCGGAGGGTTCCGACGCTCGCCCCCCCGCAGGTTGGCGAGCATGCCGTGCGCCTGGTTGACGCTCTGCGCGTCCTTGTACATCTCCGGGCCGAACAGGGTGAACGACTCGTCGAGCAGGGTCAGAGCGACGCGGGCGTCGTCCAGGTGCTGGGCGCGGCGGGGGAAGAGGGCACGGTGCAGGAGGTCAGCCAGCATCGGGCACCTCCCGCCACAGCACGTCGCCCTCGGTGTCCTCGTAGAACTCGACGGTGATGACCTCGCGCGGCCCGCTGGACTCCAACCAGAAGTCGTAGTCCTGATCGAGCGCGGCGCAGCCATCGCACGTCTCGTCGTCGCAGCGCTCATGCCACACGCAGCCGGACACGACCGACACCTGCAGCGGCTCGTCGAGGTCGGGCTCGTGCCCCTCGATGTGGTGGTCGATCGCGTCGTTCGAGGCAGCTCGGCGAGGCCCAGACCAGATCGCACTCGGGGAAGGTGCTGAAGTCCGCCTGCTGCAGGTCCTGGCACAACGTGGGGACGTCCGGATGGTTCAACTCGTGCGTGTCCAGCGCCAGACGCCAGTGATTCGCTGCCAGGACCACGTCCCAGCCCGCATCGATCAGGCCCGTCGTAGATCCACCGAACCCCGCAAACAGATCAATCGCGCGCTTCGCCATCGCCGCCCCCCATGCCCGCCTCGGGCGCCATGCATCCCCGCGGCACGCCGAGCACACCGCAGCGGGCCCGCCCGCCCCTCGACCTCTCCAACCGCCGGCGCGCACGACTGCGGGCAGGCGGTGACGTACGGGGGCATCCCCGGGACCTGCGGCTGCCCCTTGGTTCCGCACACCACACAGCGGAGCTCGCCGCGACTGGTCCTCCACTGGTGGGGTAGGCGTCCCGTGGTGATGGCGCGCCCGTCGCGCGCCTCGCTGCGCAGCACGTGTAGCAGGCGGTCCTCCCACCCGGTCATGGTGCGCTGCCAGCGGGCCTGTGGAAGGCCCATCAGCGTGCCCACGTGACGGGCACGCCGTCCGGCAGGTGGCCCGAGCTGTCCGCCAGGTGGATGCGCTGGTTGTCGTCAAACCCCGCCAGCCACACGGCAACCTTGAGGCCATCGTCCTGCTTGAAGACGAGGTCTCGACCGTCGATGGACGCCGGGGTGATGTGCTCCGGGTCGATCGGGGTCAGCACCTGCTCGCTTCCGCGCCGGTAGGCGGAACGGAAACACAGGACGCCCGGCACGCCGCCCAGGGATGGCCGCCAGCCCTCGGCGGGACCCGCGCCTGGGACGGTCACCACCGCCGCATCGGCGCCGGCGAGGAGAGCGCGCGCCGCGGCCGTCGGCTCGTCCATCGGATCGATGTCGTGGTCTCCGCTCTCGATCGCCCGACGGATGGCCGTGCGGCAGGTCATCGCGTACCGGTCCTCGGCGCGCTCGATGAGGGCGGCCTGCCGGCGCAGCGTCCAGCACTCCGGGCAGACCCAGCCCCATCGCTGCGTCTGGTGCCACCCCTGGTCTCGGAGCGCCCTCTCCGTGGCCGCCCGCGACCCGCTGGCGGTGAAGTCGGGCGTCGCGTGGCCGAGGCAGTCGGGGTGCCCCAGGTAGTGGCAGTGCCCGGAGTAGATGGGGGAGACGTGGCCTCGTGCTCGGGTCATGCGGCCTCCGGGCTGAACAGGTCGGGCTGCATGGCTGCAGCGCAGAGCTTCGCAGTGTTCACGGCGAAGCGAGTCGGAGGGCAGGACAGCCGGAGGCGGTGCCAGTCGATCACCGGCCACCACCCATGCACGCGACCCGCGACCCGATTAGACGGGTGCGTCCGCCGATGGGACTCGGTACACATACTCGGTACACCGGCGGAAAAGGCCCGTCCTTCCTGCGCCTCCATAGTTCAACGGAGAGTGCGGGGGTCATCGCCCACCGTCCCGGGGCTCCGATCCCTCATCGGGCCACGAAGCCCGGTCGCCATCCGCGTCCACCGGCACGTAGCGAGAGCGCCCACCCCACCTCGTGCGTGCGAGGCTCTGGTAGAAGGAGAAGCCGTTCTGGATGCAGACCTCCGGCTCTCCACCGTCATGCGGGGTGGTGACCTGGAGTCGGGCGATTTGGGGGCGCACCAGGTGCCCACCATCGTCGATGATCCTCCACAGGCCCCCGTGGCGCTCGTGCGCCGCCACCGCGTCGCGAGGCGGTAGCCCCGCTCTCCAGCGGGTGTCGCTCATCGTCCACCGTCCAGGGCATACCAGCGACGGCTGTACCAGTCGTAGAAGCACCGGAGCCGAGCTGGGCGTGTGGCCTCGATGGCCTCGGTCACGCTGACCCAGCGCTTGGCCGGCTGTGTTCCCCCTCTGTTCCCCCGGGGCCCCGAATCACCCCCATCGGGGGAACATGACCCCTCTACGATCCGCGCCACGACGGACAGCGGTTCTATCCGTTGAACTATGGGGGCGCAGGCAGGGACGGGGTCATCGGGGAGGTCCCCCTCCGACGGCGCCCTCGGCGGTCCGCTCGGGTCGCCGGGCGGCCGGTTGGTATCCGGTTGGCGACGACGCGGGTAGCGCGGGAGCCACTACGGGCAGTCGGTCTCGAAGCGGGTGCGCGCCTCGCTCCAGCACAGGGCGCTCCCGTGGGCCTCCCACCACGCCTTCCACGCGTCGGGGGTGAGCGATCCATTCACGTCGGTGATCTGCTCCAGGTAGCCGTTCGCCATGGTGTCGCTGCTGCACATGTTCGCCGGGTAGACAGCACCTGCCCGGTGGCGATCCGCTCCCACAGCACGAGCTTGTGGGTCAGGCCCACCTCGGTCACCCGGGTGTCGGCGAGGCGCTCGACGAGCTGGCCCATGAAGGCCGCGTCGCCCGTGTGCTGCTTGGCACCGAGCACGACCTCGTAGGTCTCGGGCCAGGTCCAGGCGTTGTCGAGCAGGGCCAGGGTCTCGGCGGGCGACCGGCCCTTGGCGGCCTCGAACCGGGCCTGGCTCATGCCCGGCAGATCGGTGGGGGCCCAGGCGACCAGCACCCCGCCCGCCAGCGCCGACTGCGCCCACAACAGGCTGAAGAGCAGGATGACGCTGCGCATGGGACCTCCGCTGGACCTGCATAGTGCGCCCGAGCGGCCCGGTGCTCACCCACTGGCCGCGGCGTCCCGATCCGGGCATGCTCTGACCATGCCCCCCGCTGACTCCTCGCCGCGCCCCCCACGCCTGCCGCCCCACGGCATGACCCTGCACGAGTCCGCCGACCTCGAGGGCTCGACCCTGACCTGGACCGGCCAGGGACCGTTCCTTTCGTTCCTCGGGTGGGCCACCGTCACCGCCAGCATCGCCACGGGGCTCGCCGCCGCGGTCGCCTCACTGAACTTCCTGTTTGTGGCGTACACATCGGGCTGGGGCGCCCAGGCCGCGCTGTGGACCGCCGCGGTCGCCTTCCTGGGCGGACTCGGCGCGACCCTGGGCCTGATGCTGGCCCAGCGCGGCAAGTCCAAGACCGAGCGCACGATCCGCATCGACGGCCGCGGGGTGCACACCGGCGGCCAGACCTACGGCTGGGCCGCGGTCGGCGATCTGGAGATCGTCCAGGGTCCTCGCCGCCACTGGCCATTCGGCGATGAGCCCGGGCTCTCGCCGACCCTGCGCAAGCTCCTCGGCGAGCCCCACCTCTACCAGGTCCGCAGCTGGATCCGCGGTCGCTCGCGGCTGCTTGCCCGGGACCTGACCGAGACCGAGGCCGAGTCGGTCGCCCGGGTCATCGAGGAGTTCCGCCCGGTGCCCGGCGTGAGGGACCGCACCGCCGAGCGAGAGCTGCGGTCGCTGCGAGGACAGGCCTCCCGCGATGTGCTTCACTCCAGGTCCTGAACGCCTGGAGCCCCGATGCAACGACCGCAGCCCCTGCCCGCCGAAGCCCTGCGCTGGATCGTCGACCCCGACGCGCTCGACTTCGAGACCACCGAGGACATCGACCCCATCGAGGGCGTCGTCGGTCAGTCCTCGGCCGTGGAGGCGCTGTCGTTCGGCCTGCAGATCGATGCGCCCGGCCAGAACGTGTTCGTGCGCGGCCTGGTCGGCACCGGTCGCCTCACCCTGGTCCGCGATCACCTGGAGCGCCTGCCGCCGCGGGGCAAGCCCGCAGAAGACCGGATCTACGTCCACAACTTCGATGCACCCGATCGACCGCGCCTGCTGTCCGTGCCGGCGGGGGAAGGCCGGAGGATCGCCGACGCCATGGACGAGCTGGTGCAGTTCGTCGAGCAGGAGCTGACCGCGAGGCTCTCCGACGAGGCCCTCGCCGCGGGCAAGAAGCGGCTCGAGGCGGCGGCGGAGGCGGAGATCTCGACCTTGTCCGACCCGCTCGAGGCCAAGCTCGAGGAGGCCGGGCTGGCGCTGGGCTTCCGCAGCCGCCAGGACGGCCAGCCCGTGCCCATCGTGCTGCCCCGGCTCAACGGCGAGGCGGTGCCTCCGGAGCGCATCCAGCAGGCGCTCCAGGAGGGCGAGGTCGACCCGAAGGAGCTGGAGGCGCTCGGGGCGAAGGCGTCGGAGTTCGAGGCGGATCTCGCCCGCTTCCAGTCCCACGCCACCGGCGTCGGCGCCCGCCTGCGCGCCTCCCTGCAGGACATGGTGCGCGGCATCGCCCGAGAGGCGCTGGAGGCCCGCACCGCGGCGATCTCGGCCCGACATCCCGCGCTCGGACCCCACCTGCGCGCCCTGGTCGACGACCTCGTCCAGCGCCACCTCGGCGAGCTGGAGGAGCCCACCTTCACCCGCCTGTACGCGGTCAACGTCTTCTCCGAGCAGCCCACCGACGGCACCCGCCGCGCGGTCGTCGAGAACGCCCCCTCGGTCCAGAGCCTGCTCGGCTCCATCGACCCGGTCGTGCTCCCCGACGGCACCATGCACGCCCCCCACATGGGCCTGCACGCCGGCGCGCTCGTCCGCGCAGACGGCGGCACCCTCATCCTCGACGCCCGCGACCTGGCGTCCACCCCCGGCGCCTGGCAGGCGCTCACCCGCACCCTGCGCAGCGGCCAGGTCGAGCTCACCCCCGACCCCGAGATCACGACCCGCCGACAGCCCGGGTTGAAGCCCGATCCCATCCCGGTCGACATCAAGGTGGTGCTCCTGGGCGAGGCCGGCGTCTACCACGCGCTCGACAGCGCCGACCCCGACTTCCCCCACCTGTTCAAGGTGCTGGTCGACTTCGACGACACCCTCCCTCGCGATCTCGACGGCCAGCGCATGCTCGCCCGGGTCCTGGCCCGGATCGTCCGCGACGAGGCGCTCCCGCCACTCACCAACAAGGCCGTTGCCGCCCTGGTCGAGCACGCTGCCCGGGTCGCCGCCCGCCCCGACGTCATCACCGCCCGCTTCGGTCGGGTCGCCGACATCGCCCGGGAGGCGGTCTGGGTGGCCCGCCGCGACGGCGAGAAGGCCGTCTGCGCCCGGCACGTCGTCGAGGCCGTCCGGCGCACCAAGCAGCGGGCCGGCCGCGCCGGGCGCCAGTTCCGCGACAGCGTCCGGCGGGGCATCCTGAGGATCGCGACCAGCGGATCGGCGGTGGGCCAGATCAACGGGCTCGCCACCACCCAGGCTGGCCAGCTCACCTATGGCTTTCCGTCGCGGATCACCGCGACCGTCGGACCGGGCAGCCGGGGCACCATCAACATCGAGGGCGAAGCCATGCTCTCGGGCGCCATCCACACGAAGGCGTTCGCGATCCTGGGCGGCGCCCTGCGCACGCTCCTGCCCACCTCCCACCCGCTCACCTTCGACGCGTCCATCGCCTTCGAGCAGAGCTACGGCGGAATCGACGGCGACAGCGCGTCCGGCGCCGAGGTCTGCGTGCTGCTCTCGGCACTCACCAGCGTGCCCCTGCACCAGGGCCGAGCGATGACCGGCGCCATCGACCAGTACGGCAACATCCTGGCGATCGGCGCGGCGAACGAGAAGATCGAGGGCTTCTTCGACACCTGCAGCGAGGTCGGCCTGACCGGGGACCAGGGCTGCCTGATCCCGGCCTCCAACGTCGGAGATCTCATGCTGCGTGCGGACGTGGTCGAGGCCTGCCGCCAGGGTCGCTTCCACGTCTGGCCCGTCACCCACGTGCGCGAGGCCCTGGCCGTGCTGACCGACGAGCCCGTCGGCGAGCTGGACGACCGCGGCGAGTACCCGCCCGGCACGATCATGGAGCGGGCGATGGCCGCGGCGCGCGCGCTGTGGGAGCAGGGCCGCGAGCGCAGCTGATCAGGGCAGCAGGCTCTCGACCTGCCGCGCGAGGCTGTCGGCAGGGGTGCCGTGCCGGACGGTGCCGACCATGCGACCATCGGGGGCGATCAGGAACGCCCGCGAGTCGTGGTCCAGGGTGTACCCCATGGCCGATCCCTCGGCCTCGACCTTGCGCCACGACACCCCCCACCGCCCGGCGAGCTCGGCGATCGCCTCGGCGGAGTCGGTGCCACCGCGGATCCGGGGGTGGAACCAGGCGGTGTACTCCTGCAGGTGCTCGAGGGTGTCGCGCTCGGGGTCCAGGCTGATCAGGACGGCGGTCACGCGATCCTGCTTGTCCTCGGGGAGCGCGTGCAGGGCGGCGGCGACGGTCTGCAGGGTGGTCGGGCAGATGTCCGGGCAGCTGGTGTAGCCGAAGTAGACGATGACCACCTGGCCGCGCAGATCGGCGAGGGACAGGGGGCCGCTCGCGGTCTGCACGGTGAAGTCGCCGTAGGTGGGCGCGGGTCCCGGGTTGTGGTCCTTCTCGACGTGAAAGCCGTAGCCAGCGGTGCGATCGGAGAGCACCACGTCAGCGTGCCACTTCATGCGCTCGGTCGTGCACAGGGGCACGACCAGGGTGCCGGTCGCGTGCCCGTCGCCGTGATCGGTCAGGGTCGACTGCAACAGGCCCATGTTCATGTCCACGCCCTGCAGCTCCAGGGTCGTCGGCACCGGGCCCGGGGGATCCACCCGCACGTCGATCATGAGCGTCGTGTCGGTGGGGATGCCCGTTGGGCTGATCGCCAGGGTGACTGCGGTGCCGTCGGGAAAGGAGGCCGTGCAGGGGGCCGCGGCCAGGTCGCAGTCGGAGTCCGCGGCGGCGTAGGCGCCCAGCTGGCGCAGGCGGGAGACCGCGTCGGGGAACAGCCACAGGGCGCCCGCGCCCAGGCCGACCACGGCGAGGGCGAGCACCGCGACCACGGTCCGTCGATCAGCCACCGTGTCCGTCGCCGTGCTCGTGGCCGTGGCCGTCATCGTGGCCGTGGCCGTCATCGTGGCCGTGCGCGGGAGCCATCGCCGGGCCCGTCTTCACCGGGGCCACGACGGTCTTCTCGCTGCCGTCGGCGAGCACGAGGGTCACGGCGACCTCGTCCCCCTCGTGCAGATCGGCGGTGAGCCCGATGAGCATCACGTGGTCGCCGCCGGGAGCGAGGTGCAGGTGGCCCTGCCCGGGCACGTCGAGGGACTCGACCTGGCGCATCTTCATGACCCCGCCGTCATCGACGTGGGTGTGCAGCTCCACCGCACCGGCGGCGGTCGAGCGCGCGCGCTTCACCTGGACCAGGGTCGAGCCGGAGTTGCCAAGATCGAGGAACACCGCCGAGTTCTTCGAGCCGGGGGGCACGGCGCGCACCCAGGCGCCCTCGGCGGTGAGCGCGTCCGCCTGGGCGGTGGCGGTGGGCGCCGGAGCGGCGGTAGGGTCCTCCTCGATGACGGCCGTGGGCTGGGACGCGGGGCCGGCTCCGGGGGTGGAGCAGGCAGCGAGCAGGACAGCGAGCAGGACGGGACGCACATCGACCTCCGGAGCGCCGGAGATAGGCGCGCAGCACGGCGAGGGCAAGGTCCGCCCGGTGCGTCCGGTCGCGGCGGGGCGGCGCTTTGTCGCGGCGGGGCGCGCATGGTCGGGGGTGGCCGACCCGAGGCCCGCCCCAAGCCCACCCCTACTGCACGCCTACTGCACAGGGTCGCAGCGGCGGAAGCGGCTGACGCACTTCCAGGTCACGGTCTGCCCCTCGGCGACCTTGACCACCCACCCGGGCTCCGCGGTCCAGACCCCCTCGTCGAAGGCCACTTCCAGCTGGTACCGACCCGCGGGCACCCGGCCGAGGGGCACGACGCCCGACGGCCCCCGGAGGCGGGCGTTGCGGAAGTCCGTGACCACGACCGTGCCCATCGCGGCGGGAGCCCTGCTCGGCGTCGTGTCTGCCGGCTTCGGCGTCGAGCGCGGCACCACGACGATCTCCGGCTCTGGCTTGGCCTCGGGCTCCGTGGCGCCCAGCAGCTCGCCCTCCGATCGACCCCCAGCGAACTCCCCTTCCATCGCCCCGGTGATCCGCGTGACGGCATCGGTCCGCGGCGTCGAGCCCGCCGCTGGGGTCGGCTCGGGGACGTCGTCGGACGGACCGTCCGCCTCGCGATCAGCGCGGTCGGCGAGCTCACCGAGGTCGGCCACCAGCGGCTCCGGCTCTCCGACACCCTCGTCCGAGGCGTTCCGGTCGGGCCCGTCGTCGCTCGCGGCACCGGGCCCAGCGCTCCTGGACCCCGCCCCGCTCGCCCCATCGACCCCCGCCGCAGCGACGTCCGG
>CALATR010001210.1 GCA_937891875.1 uncultured Pseudomonadota bacterium
GCCACGCCGTGCTCGAGCCCCGCGCCGAGGGCTGGGTCATCGTGGACCGGAGCCGTCACGGAACGCTGGTCAACGGACAGCGCGTCGAGCGAGCGGCCCTGGCCGACGGCGACCTGATCCAGATCGGCCCTCGCCAGGCCCGCTTCTCGGCGTACACCGGCGACTCTCCCGGCTCGACCACCGGCATGGTCCGCAGCCTGGTGCACGAGGAACCGGTCGCGGTCAGCGAGGATGGCGTCACCGTCGCCCGCGCCGCGGTGGAGGTGACCCTCGGTCCCCGCCGTGGCTTCACCCTCACCCTCGACCAGGCGCGCACGCGGGTCGGCGGCAGCGACGAGGACGACCTGGTGCTGCCCGGCCTGCCCCCTCGGGCCATCGAGCTGCACGCCGCCCGCGGTCGCGTGATGATCGCGCCGCGTGCCTTCCCGGTGCGGGTCGAGGGCCACCGCGTCCCGACCATGATGCCCCTGTACGAAGGCGAGACCGTCGAGCTCGGCGACCACGCGTTCACCGTGACCACCTCCTTCGCAGACGTCACCGAGGATCGCACCGCATTCGGCGAGCTGGTCGGCGAGGCGCCCTGCATGCGGGCGATGTTCAGCGCCCTCGCCCGCATCGCCGTCCACGACCACCCGGTGCTGCTGATCGGGGAGTCCGGCACCGGCAAGGAGCTCGCCGCCCACGCGCTCCACGTCGAGGGCGGTCGCTCCGACGGCCCCTTCGTGCCCATCAACTGCGCCGCCCTGCCCGAGACGCTCGTCGAGTCCGAGCTGTTCGGTCACGAGAAGGGCGCGTTCACCGGCGCGACCCGGCGCCAGGACGGGGCGTTCCAGCGCGCAGACGGTGGCACCCTGTTCCTCGACGAGATCGGCGAGCTCAAGCTCGACGCCCAGGCCAAGCTGCTCCGCGCCCTCGAGAGCCGCGAGGTCCGCCGGGTCGGCGCCGCCCAGGCCGAGCATCCCGACGTGCGGGTCGTGGCCGCGACCAACCGGGACCTGACGGCTATGGTCGACGCCGGATCCTTCCGGGGAGACCTGTTCTTCCGCCTGTCCGTGCTCACGGTGCGCCTGCCGCCCGTCCGCGAGCGCCTCGAGGACCTGCCCCGCCTGGCCCGCACGCTCGTCACCCGTCACCTGCCCGGCGCGACCCTGTCCGACGCCGCCATGGACCGCCTGGCGCAGCACGACTGGCCCGGGAACGTCCGCGAGCTGCGCAACGTGCTCACCCGCGCGTACGTGCTGGGCGGTCCGGTCATCCAGCCGAGCGCGCTCGCCTTCTCCGCGACGACGTCCGCGGTCGAGATCGTCATGGACGTGGAGAACGATGAGCGCAGTCGCATTGTGACAGCGCTCGAGCGCGCAGGCGGGAACAAGGCCAAGGCCGCGCGGGAGCTGGGCATCCCTCGCAGCTCACTGCTCTACCGACTGAAGAAGCTCGGTCTGAACTGATTTATTCACAGTTCGACGGTCGGGTGCGAGGGGTGTGCTGGGGCTCGCCCCTCAAGTCGTGGCAACAGCGACCGACCACTTGTGTGTCGGGAATGTGACACAAGGCGTCCTCCCGCGTTACACAGCCGCGTTGGAGGAATCATCCGCACCATCGTGCCACTCGCCGTCCTGCTCACGAGCCTCGCCGCAACGCCGGCGCTGGCGGGCCCAGGTGTGCAGTGGAGCGCGTGGTCGGTGGACTCCTGTGACGCCGATCCCGCCGCGGCTCCCCGCGACGCACGCCCCCAGCAGGCGGACACCGACGGCCTGGTTGCCCTCGGGTTGCTGCGCACCTCCGCCGGGCTCGACTCCGACGGCGACGTCGCCTGCCAGAACGCCGCACTCGAGGTCTACAGCCACGAGCCCGTGCGCCTGGCGGTCCAGTGTGACGAAGGCGTGGACGTGATCGTGTCCTACACGCTCAGCCCGTGGTCCACCCTGATGACCACGCCCGTCCTCTTCGACGACGGCGCCCTGCTCGAGCTGCCCTACCGCGGCGACGGCCCCTACCACGCAGCCCGCCTCACGGTCAGCCGCACCGACGGCCACCTGGGCACCGCCAGCTGCGAGGTCTTCCTGGCATCGCAGGACGCGATGCTGGAGTAGACGAGGGCCTCGAGCCCGAGATCGACCCGTCACCTCCTCTGTAGTCGATGAAGCATGGCCCCGATCCGGCGCAGCTCCTGTTGCCGGTCTGCCGCGTCCTGGAAGTCGACCAGATCCAGGACCGCCAGGCATTCCCCAGCGGAGCCAGCAGCAATGCGGAGGTGGTTCCGCCCGGCCTGACCGCTTCGTGACCAGCCTTCCGCGATGTTGAGGACCGTGGACTCCGCCGCACGCACGCCCTGGTCACGCAGCGTCCGCTGATCGGGACGCCAGGGCGCCTGGCGCATCCATCGGGCGATGCCCACCGCGAGTCGGTAGACGTCGGTGCGCTCGAACGTGAACTCGTAGGTCATCTCGTCCTCCACGGGGCCGGAGGCGGGTGAGAGCGGCCCCTCACCCGAAGGGCGCGAAGCGGGGCCGCTCAAACCCGCCGGAGGCACCGGGGAGGACGAGACGAACTCGAGGTCGATCTCGATCTCGCCGTCGATCTCGATCTCGCCGTCGATCTCGATCTCGCCGTCGATCTCGATCTCGCC
>CALATR010001211.1 GCA_937891875.1 uncultured Pseudomonadota bacterium
AGCAGGTGGGCATGGACGCGAGCCGGCCCTTCTGGTTCGTCATGATCAACCAGAACGGTCAGTCCCTGCCGGGCCAGTTCGTCTTCGACCTGCCGCCGGGCCAGGAGCCGTCGCCCTTCCTGCAGATGATGCCGGGGGCCCCGCGGCTGCAGCGCGATGGCCAGCACCTGGTGGTCACCCTGGGCGGCCCGCCCCAGGCGTCTGACGGCCGCTCGCTGTCGAGCCTGACCCAGGCGGCCAGCTTCGAGGGATCGGAGTGCGTGCTCGCCATGGACGAGCCCTCCGACGAGGGTGGGTCCGCCCGCCTGGCCCTGTCCATGGGTCAGGGCCGCGCCGCTCGGGTCGTGCTCGATACCTCGAACATGCCCGCCTCACCGATGCAGGGCGGCATGCTGGGCGGGATCGGCAAGATGCCCCAGGCCGGCCTCGGCGGAGACGTGGACGCCGATGCCCGCGACCAGGCGTCGAAGCTCCTCCTCCAGCAGCTCCGCGATGGTCGGCGGCCGCGCCGGAAGGCCATCGGCGCGACCGTCGAGCAGCCGATGGCCGCCCTGCGTCTCAACATGCCCATGGACCTGGCGGAGATCGCCGCGGCGGCCATGCCCAAGCAGACGGAGGGGCTGGAGGGGCTCGACAAGGTGGAGTTCGAGGCCGGCTCCGAGGTCGCCCTGTGGCGGCGGCCCGGCGGCAAGCCCCAGGTGGCGGTCATCGCGCTGGTGAAGAAGCCGCGCACGGTGCGCTGGTGGCCCGGCAAGCTCGCCAAGGGCGCAGCGAAGCAGGGCCTGCAGACGGAGCGCCGCGGACGGGTGTTCGGGATCAAGCCCGAGGATCGTCCGTGGGTGTGGGTCGCGGCGAAGGGCCGCCGCTTGATCCTCGCGGGCGACCCCACCCTGGTCGAGCAGATCCGAAAGAAGAAGGTCGGCGATCCGTGGTTCGAAGGCACGGATCCGTCCGCCCCGGGCCTGGTGTTCACGCTCACCAGCCCGGGCGGCAAGGCCCCCACCGCCGGCCGCCTCTACATGGACGGCGATCTGCTGATCGGCGACATGCCCGGGGTCGTGGCGTCGGAGTGAGGGCTCAGCCGGCGCCCTCCCGCGTCGCGTCGACTGCCAGCCAGCGACCGAGGGTCTGACGCAGGGCCGCACGGTCGATCGGCTTGGCCAGCACCGCGTCCATGCCCGCCTCCCGGCACCTCCGGCGGTCTTCCTCGAGCACGCTCGCCGTGAGCGCGACGATGGGCAGGCGCCGATCCGACGCCTCCCGGGCACGCCACGCAGAAGCGGAGTCGAAACCGTCCATCTCGGGCATGTAGCAGTCGAGCAGCACCAGATCGGGCACGCCCGCCTCGAGCGCTGCGAGCAGCTGCACCCCGTCGGCGACCACGTCCACCTCCAGTCCGAGCTGGCGGAGCGCGGCCTCGATGACCCGCTGATTGACGAGGTTGTCCTCCGCGACCAGCACCCGACCGCGCAGCGCCCCGACGGCCGGCTCCGTCTCGATCGCCACCGACACCGGCGCCGCCTCGACCACCGGCAGCTCGAACCAGAAGCGGCTGCCCTCGCCGAGCACGCTGTCCACGCCGATGTTCCCGTGCATCTGCTCCACCAGCCGGGCGCAGATGGTGAGCCCGAGACCGGTGCCCCCGTGGCGGCGGGTGGTGGAGTCGTCCGCCTGCTCGAAGGCGTCGAACACCCGCGCCACGTCCTGCTCCGGCATGCCGGGCCCGGTGTCGCGGACCTCGAAGCGCACCCGTCCGCCGGCCTGGTCGACCCGGACGGCGACGGTGCCCCCCTGGGTGAACTTCACCGCGTTGCCTACCAGGTTCGCGAGGATCTGGCGGACACGCTGCGGATCGCCGCGGATCCCGCTGGACACCGCATCATCCACGATTCCCGTCAACCGGGTGTCCCGCTGCAGGGCCGACTGGGCGAAGAGCTGCACCACCTCGTCCACCACCTGGCGCACCTCGACCACGCCGTCGTCCAGGACCAGGCGATCGGCGTCGATCTTGGACAGATCGAGCACGTCGTCGAGGATGGCCAGCAGCGATGCCCCGGACCGGCGCACGGTCTGCAGGGTGTCGGCGATGTCGTCGGGGAGCGGGCGGTCCAGCAGGGCGTCGGTGAGGCCGAGCACCCCGTTGAGCGGGGTGCGGATCTCGTGGCTCATCGTGGCGAGGAAGCGCGAGCGGGTCCGGGCAGCGTCGCGCGCCTGGGTGAACGCCGTGCGCCAGGCCTGCTGGAAGACCGCGCCGAACGCGAAGACGCCCAGGTAGGTCGCCGAGATGGAAGAGGCGTACAGCCAGGCGGGCCCGAGCGCCTCGTCCCAGTCCTCCGCCGGGGTCGTGACCGCCACCACGAAGCGCAGGCCGATCCAGACGAGGGTCCACACCAGCGCCTGGGACGTGACCAGCAGCATCACGGCGAGCAGGACCATCGGTGGGTACCAGTGGGTCACCGACGAGGCCAGGCCGCCCTTGAGCGCCGAGCTGAGCTCGATCGCGACGGTGCAGGCGAGCAGGACGCTCCAGCCCGCGAGCAGGGGTCGCCCCAGGCGGTACAGCACCAGGGTGGACGCCAGAGCCACCAGCTGACCCGCGAGCACCGCCCCGACCGATGGCTCGCCCGCGAGCAGGTTGAACAGCGTCATCGGCGTGACGAGACACAGCCCCGAGAAGACGAACAGCACGCCCAGGGCAGCGCGGCGACGGGGGGAGCCGAGGGGACCGTCCTCGGGGCCCGCGGGCAAGAACGGTCGTACGAAGGGCATCTTCTCCGGTCGACCCATCCAGATCAGCACCCGGTCCGCGAGGGCAGGGGCGGCAGGATCGTCGTCGCGCCGGCCGGGCTGCACCACCCTAGGCCTGATCGATGCCGGCGAGCTCCTGCTTGCGCCGCCGGCCCATCAGGTCCATGAGCGCCTGCTGCGCTGGCTTGCCCTCGTACAGCAGGGCGTGGACCTGCTCCGTGATGGGCATCTCGACCCCCAGCGTGTGCGCCAGCTCCCGCGTCGAGCGCGCCGTCACCACGCCCTCCGCCACCTCGCCCAGCTCCTCCAGGATGTCGTCGAGGGTGCGGCCCTGACCCAGCGCGAGCCCGACCCGCCGGTTCCGCGACAGGTTGCCGGTGCAGGTCAGCACGAGGTCGCCCATGCCAGCGAGCCCGGCCATGGTCAGGGGGTTGGCGCCCATCGCGACCGCGAGCCGGGTGATCTCGGCCAGCCCGCGGGTGATCAGCGCGGCCCGCGCGTTGGCGCCCAGACCGACCCCGTCGGACACGCCGCAGGCGATGGCCATGACGTTCTTGACCGAGCCTCCCACGCACACGCCGATCACGTCATCGCTGGCGTACACCCTCAAGGATCCGCCGTGAAACGCGTCGATCGCCTTCTCCCGCGCCGAGCCCTCGCCCGCGCAGACGATGGCGGTCGGCAGGCCCTTGCCCAGCTCCAGGGCGAAGGAGGGTCCGTAGAGCATGGACAGCCGGTCCTGGAACGGGGCGCCCAGGGTCTCGCCGAGGACCTCGGCCATGGTCTGACCGGTGCCCTCCTCGATGCCCTTGGTGGCGCAGCACACGACAGCATCATCGGCGAGGGACGGCGCAGCCCGGCGGCTCACCTCGCGCAGGGCGTGGGACGGCACCACCGGCACGAGGACCTCGGCGTGGGCAGTGGCTGCGGCCAGATCGGGCTCGGCGCGCAGGGTCTTGGGGAGGGGGACCTCCTTGATGTACCGCGGGTTGCGCCGCTCCCGGTTCATGGAGGCGCAGCGGTCGGCATTGCGGTCCCACAGCACCACATCGTGGCCCTGCCGGCCCAGCTGCACCGCCAGGGCCGTTCCCCAGGATCCCGCGCCCAGCACCGTGCACCGCATCGCCATGTCCGCCTCCGCGATCTCGACGATAGGGGTGGGTCCATGCGCGGTCAACCGGGAGCCCGACCTGTTGCCGGGGGGACGGACGCAGGGTAGGCCGTTGGCCTGCATCAGGCAGGAGACGACGTGCGCATCGGCTTCGTCATCACGCGGGCAGCGTCCCTGGACGTCACCTGGACCACGCCGGCCCTGGTGCTCGCGGCGTTGGATCGGGGCCACGAGGTCCGCCTGATCGAGCGCACCGACTTCGAGGTGGACGCCTCGGGACGCCTGGTCGCGCGCGCCTGGGCCCTCGACCCGCCCGCCCCGTCGGTCGACAGCCTCGTGCAGATGCTCAACCGCCGGGTCGCCCGCCGGACCTACGTGGACATCGGTCGCCTGGACCTGATGCTCCTGCGCAGCGCCCCGCTGACCCCGGACCTGCTCACGTTCGCCGCCCTGGCCCGAGACCTCGGCGTGCGGGTCATCAACGACCCCGACGGCATCATGCGGGTCAACTCCAAGGCCTGGCTCGCCCACCTCCCCGACGTGCCGACCCCCGACTCGCTGGTCACGCGCTCCGCCGCCGCGGCCGGGGTCTTCTACGATGCCCAGCGCGGCGGAGTCGTCGTCAAGCCCGCGCGGGGCTCGGGCGGCCGGGCGGTCAGCTTTGTCCCGCCTCGCCAGAATCGCCAGTTCGAACGTGCCTTCGAGACCGCCCGCCGTCCTGGTGGCCACGTGGTGGTCCAGGCCTACCTCCCGGCCGCCGAGGTCGGCGAGAAGCGCCTGCTCTGGCTGGACGGACACATCCTCGGCGGCTACCTCCGCCGCCGCGCACCGGGAGAGTTCAGGCACAACCTCAAACAGGGCGCCACCGCCGAGCCCACCCAGGTGACCGACGGCGAGCGCGCCCTGCTGGCCCCCCTGGCCCCCCACCTGCTCAAGGCGGGCATCCGCTTCGCAGGACTCGACCTCATCGGCGACCACCTCGTCGAGGTCAACGCGCTGAACCCGGGGGGCACCTTCCACACCGACCGCCTCTCCGGCTCCCGCCACGCAGCCACCGTCATCCAGCACTTCGAGCAGCGCACCGCACAGAGTGCGGCCTTGGAGAACAGCCCATGGGCTCCCCCCGTCCCCTGACCAAGAAGCAGATCCTCGACACCCTCGCCCGCGGCAAGGATCTGTCCGACTGCGACATGCGCGGCATCGACCTCGTCGGCGTCTGCTTCGACGGCGCCAACCTCCAGCGCGCCAAGCTCGCCGAGTGCAACCTCGGCCGGGCCACGTTCCGCAACGCCGACCTCTCGAACGCCTCGCTGTGGCATGCTGACTGCAAGGACGCCGTGTTCGACGGCGCAATCCTGGAGGAGGCGGACCTCGACTTTGCGTACCTCGATGGCTGCTCGTTCAAGGACGCCCGCGTCAAGAAGGCGATCTTCCCGTTCACGCGCCTGCCCCTGGAGCAGATCCAGGCCAGCGTGCGCACCGGGCGCAAGGTCCGCATGGACGCTCCCCGCGGCGACGAGTAGCGCACGTTGGTGACCGGACCGCCGGACAACGAGCTGGTCGAGCGCTTCAAGAGCGGGGACCGGCGTGCGTTCGACGAGATCGTCCGTCGATACCAGCACCGTGTCTTCACCCTGGCCATGCGCTGGATGGGTGACGAGCAGATCGCGTCCGAGGTCGCCCAGGACGTCTTCATCGCGTTGTTCCGCTCCCTGGCGAACTTCCGCGGAGACGCCCAGCTGTCGACCTGGATCTACCGGGTCGTGGTCAACCACTGCAAGAACCGCCGACAGTACCGTCGCCGACGCAAGATGAGCCGCCACGAGCCCCTCGAGGGCGACCGCCCGGACGACGAGGCGCCCCGGCGTCAGATCGCCGGCGAGGGCCCCATGCCCGACGCGTCGGTGCACCAGTCCGACGCCGAGCGGCTGATCCAGGAGGCGCTCGAGCAGATGGACGAGGATCAGCGCGCGATCATCGTGCTTCGAGATATCGAGGATCTATCGTACGAGGAGATCTCCGAGCTGCTGGAGTTGCCGCGGGGCACGGTGAAGAGCCGTCTGCACCGCGCTCGTGCCCAGCTGGCGCGGATCCTTGGACGCAAAGTGCAAGCACCCGATGTGATGTAAGGAACCGCGAGCCGACACTGGGGTCAGTGTCCACAGGAGATTCGAGAGCGCATGCAGGACGATGGCACCATCGAGCAGCTGTCCGCCTACCTGGACGGCGAGCTCACCGACAACGAGGTGGCGGAGCTGGAGCACCGTCTCGCTCGGGATCCGGGCCTGCAGTCCGAGCTGGATGGGCTTCGCGCCGCCATGGACCTGATGCGGACCCACGGTCCGGTCCAGGCGCCCGCCGCCCTGTACGGCGACATCCTGCGCGCGGTCGAAGACGAGCCCATGCCCGGCGGGTTCTGGGCCTGGCTGCGCCGTCCCTTCGGCATGCCGCTCCCGGCCGTCGCCCTGGCCGCGGTGGGCCTGCTGGTGGTCGGCGTCGCCGTCACCGGTGCGGTCGCCGTGAACGCCACCGGCGCGCTCCGTCCCGCGGTCAGCGACCTCGAGTATGCGGGCATCTCCAAGGGTGACGACAAGAAGGCCGGCAAGGACGACCCGGTCGCGCAGGCGTCCCCCAAGGACCGCGCCCAGGCGGAGGGATCGGCCGCCCGGCCCGCCTCCCGGGACAAGGTCAAGGACGCGGTCAACACCGACGGCGTCGCCGACCTCTCCGCCGGCGATGCGGAAGGCGAAGAGGCCCAGGGCATGGCCTACGAGACGAAGAAGGAGCTCGGCGGCCTGGAACCCAGCGAGAGTCAGGTCGAGCCCGCGGCGACGCTGGACGTCGGCGGCAGCGGCGGCACCGCCGGCGACGGCGTGGAGCGCGGCGTCGACAACGCCAGCGTGCCCGGCAAAATGTACAGCGGGCACTCGCTGACCAGCATCGCCCTGCGCCCGGAAGACCTCGAGCGGGTGGCCGCGCTCTACCAGAAGCACGCGGGGGTCTCGAAGAGCAGCGCGTCGGTGGCCGAGCGCATCGCCGGCATGGAGTCCGGGACTCGCGACTTCGAGCTGACCCTGCCCGACGAGAAGGCCCGCCAGGCGTTCGAGCTGGACCTGAACCGCCTGTTCTCCGGCCGCGTCAGCAACGGCGTCTCCCGCGACGACGCGTTCACGATGGACCACGCCCGCATGACCCTGCGCCTCACGGTCAGCAGCTACGCCCCCGCCACGGGCGGCGAGGCCGAGCCGATCCAGATGCAGACCCTGCGCAAGGCCAAGGACGAGTGGGACGAGAGCGCCCCAACCGAGACGATGGACGTCGACGCCAAGGAGTAGCGGCGGGATCCAGCGAGCGGAACCTGCAGGCCACGGACCTGTCACGTTCCCTTGACAAGCGGCCGCTGACCCGACATAAGGCGAGGCCGCCACAGGGGAACGACCCATGCGATCCAACCGCTTGCTCCTCGCCACCCTCGCGCTGACCAGCCTCGCGGGCTGCTCAGACCAGGGCTTCACCTCGTTCGACATCGTCGACGTGTTCCGGCAGAACCCGCCGGACAAGGTGGACGTCCTCATGGTCGTCGACAACAGCTGCTCGATGGACCCCTACCAGACGGCGCTGGGCAGCAACTTCGACCAGTTCATCAGCTGGTTCGCCGAGGCCGACGTCGACTACCAGATCGGCGTCGTCACCACGGACATGGACCTGGGCAACCCCAACCGCGGTCGCATCACGACGCCCTACATCACCCCGGACACGGCCAACGCCGACGCGGTGTTCTCCCAGCAGGTCGCCGTCGGCATCGGTGGCTCGGGCTACGAGATGGGTCTCGAGGCCGCCAGCGTGGCGCTGACGGACCTGGCCGGCACCACCAACGCGGGCTTTCTCCGCGACGACGCCAGCCTCTCCATCATCGTGGTCAGCGATGAGCAGGACAGCAGCCCGCTTGGCGTCAACAGCTACATCAACGAGTTCTACGACATCAAGGGCGCCCGCAACCGGGACATCTTCAACGCCTCCGCCCTGGTCGCGGTGAACCTCGATGTCTGCCCCGGCGCCCAGACCGGCTCCAGCACCGGCACCCGCTACGTGGACGTGGCCCGCCAGACCGGCGGCGTCGCCGCTGACATGTGCGAGGCGATGCAGTCCGCGGACGGCTTCGAGAACATCGTCTTCGACCTGTCGCTGACTACGTCCCGCCTGCGCAACGTCTACTTCCTCTCGGAAGAGCCCGCGCTGCGCACCCTGCAGGTCTCCGTCGAGGACGACATCATCCCCTGCGACACCGGCCGCTGGCACTTCGAGTGGGTCTTTGACGAAACCATCGGCGAGGATCGCCCCGCCGTCGTGTTCGACCTGCGCAACATGCCGCCGGTCGGCGCCCAGATCGCCGCGCGCTTCTTCCGCGGCACCGCTGTCGACGATGAGTTCTGCCAGGCCGACGACGCCCCCGCGGAGTGATGATGACCCTGCGTACCCTCCTCAGCACCGTTGCCCTGGTTGCCACCCTGGGCGTCTCCGCCGGTCTCGGCCTCTCCGCCTGCGACGGGGGCGCCGCCGCGCTCGAGTGCGTCGACAACGGCGACTGCAGCGATGGTGAGGCCTGCCTCCTCAACGCCTGCGAGCCCGTGCAGTGCCTCGCCTCCGCCGGATGCGGCATCGGCGAGTACTGCGACACCGAGACCTACGTCTGCCGCATCGGCTGCGTCGAGGACGGTGACTGCCGTGCGGGCGAGACCTGCAACACCGGCAGCAACACCTGCGAGTCCTACGGCTGCCGCGACACCCAGCTGGACTGCGCCATCGGCGAGTCCTGCAACCTGGTCACCGGCGAGTGCGTGCGCGACGGCCGCGGCCACTGCGACATGTGCGACCCCGACCCCTGGGGCTTCGACCTGCGCGGCACCTGCATCGACCGCGACGCCATGTGCCTCACGTTCGACGGCCTCGACTTCTTCTGCTTCCAGTCGTGCTCCGACAACAACCCCTGTCCCCGCGGCTACATCTGCGACGACAGCCAGGACTTCGACGGCGACGGCCGCAACGACCCCAACTGCGCCGCCTACTGCCCGACCCTGTGGGACAACGGCTGGAAGTAGGCACTGCAGGCTGATCTCCCGTCAGCCTGACCCCAGCTCCAGCCCCGCTGCGAGGGTGCCCGCGTAGACCCGCGGCACCCTCGTGTTGATCGCGGTGAGGATCTCGTACGGGATGGTGCCGACCCAGCGCGCCAGCTCCTCGACCGTGATCCGCGCGTCGCCCTGCTGCCCCAGGAGCACGACCTCGTCGCCGTTGTAGGCGCTGTTCCAGCCGATGTCGACCATCACCTGGTCCATGCAGATCCGCCCGACGACCGGGTAGCGCGCGCCGTGCACGAGGACCTCGGCCTGGCCGGACATGCGCCGCTGGTAGCCATCGCCGTAGCCGACCGGCACGGTGATCACGCGGGTCAGTCGGTCCGGCGCCCAGGTGGAGCCGTAGCTGACGGGATTGCCGGGCTGCACGACCTTGAAGTAGACGACCCGGCTGACCCAGCGGAGCGCCCCCTGGACCGGCACCGCGTGGGGCACGTCCTCGGACGGGAGCACGCCGTAGAGCAGGATGCCGGGCCGCACGAGGTCGTACCAGGCCTCGGGGAGCTGGAGGATGGCGCCCGAGTTGGCCAGGTGGCGCAGGGGCGGCTCGGCGCCATGGGTGCGGTAGCTGTCCAGCACCTCCTCGAAGCGCTCGACCTGCAGGCGGGCGTGGGTGAGGTCGGCCGCGTCCGCGTTGGCGAGGTGGCTGTAGATCCCCTCGACCTCGACGTGGAGGCAGCGCAGGGAGGCCTCGATGAGGGGAGCCGCGCTGTACCAGTGGACCCCGATCCGCTCCATGCCGGTGTCGATCTTGAGGTGCACCCGGGCGCGCCGGCCGATCGCGGCAGCGACCTCCTCGATGGCGAGGAGCTTGTCGACGCTGGAGGCGGTCAACGTGAGATCATGCTGGAGGAACGCCGGGATCTGGTCACCGATGATCCCGCCGAGCACCAGGATCGGGGTCGTGATCCCCGCCCTGCGCAGCCGGATCCCCTCCTCGAGGTAGGCCACGCCGAGCATGTCGGCACCGAGGTGCTCGTAGAGCCGCGCCATCGGAACGAGCCCGTGGCCATACGCGTTGGCCTTGAGCACCGCCATCACCTTCCGACCGCGGACGTGGGTCTGGATGGCGGCGTAGTTGGCCGCGAGCTGATCGAGGTCGACCTGCAGGTGGGTCGGACGCAGCACGTCGAGGTCGACGGTGGGCTCGAGGAAGGGAGACGGCATGGGTGGGGGCGTATCCTCGTCGTGCCATGCGGCACGGGAGCGCAGCTTCGCAGACCACCGGACACCGGACACCGG
>CALATR010001212.1 GCA_937891875.1 uncultured Pseudomonadota bacterium
GCATGGCCGTCTCCCCCGATGGCCAGCGGATCGCCGTCGCGTCCCGGACCCGGCTGCAGCTGTGGTCGGTCGACGGCACGGCGCTCGCCTCGGGCCCGCTCACCGGCTTCCAGGTCGCCCTCGCCTTCTCCCCTGACAGCTCTCGGCTGTACGTCGGGCACGGCGAGCGCGGGCAGATCGACGTCTGGCTCCTCGACGCGGCCACCGCGGTGCAGACCCTGCGCCCCGAGCGCACCGGCATCCGGGGCGTGTCCGCGCTCGCCGCGACGGAGGATGGCGTTGTAGCGGGGTTCTACGGTGGTGCGGTCGCCTCGTGGTCCGCCGACGGCACCCGGCGCTGGTCCGAGGGCTCGGCGGCCGACGTGGTGCTGGTCCGCGCCGATGGGGATCGGGTCCTGGTCGCCGCCCGCGACGGACGCACCTGGATGAAGCGGGCGACGGGGGAGCTGCTCGCCGAGGTCCGTCTCGAGGAGATGGTCGCCGACGCCCTGCTCTCCGACGGCACCGCGCTCCTCGGCGACGTGCGGGGTCGCCTCACCAGCTGGCAGCCCGACCAGCCGACCCGGGTCCGCCCCGCCCATCGTGGACCGGTCGCCACCCTGTTCCGCGAGGGCGACGCGGTCTGGTCCGTCGGCGAGGACGGCCTGGCGCGGGCGTGGCGTGCGGACGCCCTGTCGACGCCGGTCGGTGGGGTCGCCGCCACCGGCTCGCTGACCAACCTGCGGGTGTGCCCGCACTCTCATCAGGTCGTGCCCGTCGTGCCCTTCCCCGACCCGGAGACGGTCTGGGCGCCGGCGGGGGCGTGCGGAGGGTCAGGTCAGATCGAGGGGAGTACGCGCCAGACCCGGGAGGCTGCACCGTAGGGGCCCGACCAGGAGCCTCACATGATGCAGCAGAGCAGGGTGTCCTCCTCCTCCCTGTCCCTCGATGCCAACCCCGACATGAAGACCGCGGAGCTCGCGGGAGGCCAGGACGGTGGCCGGCCAGACCAGCTGACCGGCGTCGACCCCAAAGAGATCGACGACTGGATCGAGTCCCGCCGGGCCGACCTGAAGGAAGGCGAGAACCTCACCGACGACGACCGGCTGTACCTCGCCTGCGCCTTCATGATCGACCGCAAGCGGCTGGCGCCGCACGTGGTGCGGGACAACATCGCAAAGCTGTATTTCTACCCGAAGGATGTCGAGTCGGTCGACTACTCTCCCGGGGTCGGTGCGACCGTCACCCTGACCGACGGCGGCTCGCGCCACGTGGACGCGTTCCAGGCGTTCGACGGCAAGGACACGAACCGCCGGCGCTACCTCGTCGACCTCGCCACGGACGGCAACGTCCTGGCGGATGGGCAGATCTACGTCGGCATGCCGGGCTCGTTTGCCTTCGACGCGCGGACGGCTCTGTGGGGGGACTGCCAGGAGGCGCATCCGGGCTGTGAGTACAACGGGCCCGAGCACCGCAACTTCGTCCTGGAGAAGATCTACGCCCAGGCGGTCGCGGTGCGCACCGAGGCCGAGGCCAGCCTGATCGCGCCGGCGGACGCGCGCAAGGCGGGCATGAGCCCCGAGGCCATCGTCGCGCTCATCGTCACGACCGTGTGCAACATCTCCATCGACCTCGTCTACAAGCGCTCGTGCTCGCCCAGCGAGATGACCATCGAGGACGAGTCGCTCATCGAGGAGATCGCCGAGACCTACGGGATCCGGGTCAACCTGGACGCGGACAACCCCATGGCGCTCGACGGGGCCTGCGAGTGGATCGACCCCCCCAAGGCGAAGGTGGCCACACCGCCGCGCCCGGATCCCGACGTCCGGGCCTCCCACGGCGAGATGGTGCTGCACCTGAACGCGGAGCTCGAGCGGGCGGACGGCTGGGCCTCGGCGCCCGACGGCTACTTCCACTTCAAGGGGCCCAACCGCAACGGTGCCGGCGACAGGACCTGGGGGACTGCCGGGCTCGCCGACGGGCTCTCGATCGCGGCGAACAGCCCGGACAGGGGGCCGGCGCTCGCCGCGTACAAGGGCTTCCTCAGGGCGTGGATCGAGGTCGAGGACTGGCGCAGCATGGCGCCCGACAAGCCCGGCGAGGACGCGACCGAGAGCCAGATCGCCGACTACGAGGCGATGGTCGAGGAGCACGAGAAGCGGGCGAGCGAGCTCGAGGCGGCCATGCAGAACGCTGGCGAGGGCGTGCGCCTCGCGCTCGGCGGCATGAGCGTCGACGATACCGGCGAACGACCCTGGAAGGAAGAGGATCTTCGGGCGGCGATCGTCAGGTTTGACGCGATGGACAACCTGCTGTCCCAGTCGGGCTCCGACGTGCACCTGGTGACCCTGGGCAAGCAGGCCACGGGGATCCTCGCCGAGCAGTGGGCCGGGTTCGGGCTGCCGGACGCGCAGGTCCCGGTGGATGCGGCCAGTGGGTTGGTGAAGGCGTGGCGAGCGTGGATCCAGGCCCTGCTCGACGAGTCCGACCAGGCGGGCGGCCTGAAGCGCTCCCTCGACGGTCAGGTGGGCGCGCTCGGCGGCGGGTGACCATCAACACGGTGAATGGGCACATCAAGAGCATTCACTACGCGCATGATGGGTCCCAGCCTATCTCCAGGGTGTCCCCAGACGGGGTCATCATCCCTGGAGGTTCTCGTGCACATCCTGCTTCTCGGCGCCACCGGCGCCACGGGTCGCCACCTGCTCCCCCTCGCCCTGGACCGGGGGCTGCGGGTCACCGCCCTGGTCCGCGACGCGTCCAAGCTCTCCGACGTGGCCCACGAACAGCTCACCGTCGTCGAGGGGGACGCGGCGGACGAAGCGGCGGTCGCTGCGGCGATGGGCGGGGTCGATGCGGTCGTGTCCGTGCTCGGCGCGCCGGCCAGCTCGCGCTCGGGGATCCGGGGCCGGGCGACCGAGGTGCAGCTGCGCGCCATGGCTCGGACCGGGGTCGACCGCCTGATCAGCCTGTCGTCCCTGGGGGTCGGGGACAGCGCCGAGCGCATGCCCTGGTACCTGACCTGGCTGGTGGTGCCGTTCTGGCTGAAGCACGCCTTCGCCGACCACGAGGTGCAGGAGCGGCTCATCCGCGAGAGCGACGTGCGCTGGACCCTGGTCCGCCCGACGTTCATGAACGACAAGCCCGCGACCGGTGCCATCCAGCCGCTGCAGGAGGTCTCGCCGAAGCAGGTCGGCCTCGGCGTCACCCGCGAGGACGTCGCCCGCTTCATGGTCGACGAGGTCGCCGAGCCCCGGTGGGTCCATCGGGCGGCGGAGCTGGTCGGGAGGCGCGCGGCGTGATGGCCGGGGTCACTGCCCCTTGCGCACCGCGTCGCGACCGGCGTGGCACTCGGCGCAGGCGGCGATGACCTCGCCGAAGACGTCGGCGCGGCTGGCCAGGCTCTTCGCCTTCGCCGCCTGGCCGGCCAGGTCGTGCAGGCGCTTGCCCTGGGGCCCGTCGGCGAGCTCGGGGCGCTCCTCGGACAGCGCCTTGGCCGCACGGGCAAAGTGGAGGGTGTCCGCCGTGATCAGGCCTTCCCACATCCCGTCGACCGCGGCCTTGTGGTGCACCATGTGGCCCCGCAGGCCCTCCTTGGGCGCCGCGGGGGTGCCGTCGTTGCCGAAGCGGGGTCCGCCGCCGGTGCTGGCGTGGCAGCCGCCGCAGGTCCGTCCGATGTCGGCGACGGTGCGGGCGGCGGTCTGCAGGGTCCAGGTGTCGTCGACCCGGGCGGCGGAGTCGCGGACCCGGGCCAGCCAGGGACCCCACTCTGGCGGGGCGCCCGCGACCTCGGGCATCGCGGCCAGCTTGCGGCTGGCGCGCCCGGCGGCGTCGAGATCGGCCGCGATGACCGACTCACGCATCGTGTCCACCAGGATCAGCTGACGGTGCATGGCCGTCGTGACCGGCAGCTCCGTGCCCTCTGGGCTCGCCGAGCGGGCGGGCGACGAGGGATTGGCGCAGCTGACGGCGAGGAGCAGGACCACCGGTGCCTTCATGCGACCTCCGCGGGGGCAGCGGTAACCCGCCGGGGCGGCGGAACACTCCAGCGCGGGGGGGTCCGATCCGATGGAGTCGAGGACGAGGAGTCGGCTTGCAGCTGCCCGACTGGACCATGAGGTTGCTCACGCGCGGGGTGCGCCCGGACATGGCGCCGGACCTCGTGCGTCGGCTCATGGCCGCGAACTACATCGCTACTGTCGGGCCCCCCATCAACCTGGCCCTGGGCGCGGGTGCCTACGTGCTCGGAGCTCCCGTCAAGGGGATGATCCTGGCCATCGCGTCGGCCGGGTACGCCCTGGTGCTTCCGCTCATCGGCGCCGGGCACCACCGGTTCGCGCGCCACCTGCTCGCCATCTCCGTGCTCTTCGGGAGCGCGGGCATGGGTCTCGTCGATCCCGAGTCGACCATCTGGGCCACGGTTCTTGTCACGGCGGTCGTCGCCGCGATGTTCTTCACCGCGGACGAGATCTCCTACGCCACGCTGCACCTGGCTCTCCACGGCATCGCACTCGTCGCGGTGCTGTTCATGCCCACGATGGACCTCCCCGGCGAGCTGCCGCTGCCCCACTGGCTCGCCAACGCGATCATCCTGGTCTGTGGCGTCGTGCCGCCGGCGATGATCGTCTTCCTCAACGTCGAGGTCCGCAAGGCGGAGACGGAGCAAGCTCTCGCCGTCGACGCCCTCCAGCACGAGGTCGAACGACGCGTCTCCCTCGCCCAGGCCCTCGCGGAGCAGACCCGCAGGGCCGAGGCCGCGAGCCTGGCAAAGTCCAGCTTCCTGGCCAACATGAGCCACGAGATCCGCACCCCGCTGGGCGCGATCATCAGCCTCACCGAGCTGGGGCGCGAGTCAACGGACCACGACGAGCGCTCCGAGTACCTGCGGGTCACCGACCAGGCCGCGCGCCACCTGCTGCGGATCCTCAACGACATCCTCGACCTCTCCAAGATCGAAGCAGGCAAGCTCGGCTTCGAGCGCATCGCGACAGACCTCGGACAGGAGGCCCGGGACACCGTGGAGCTGGTGCGGGCGCGCGCCGCGGAGAAGGACCTGCAGCTGCACCTCGACGTCGACTTCGGCGAGCGGCCCGTGCGCCTCGTCGATCCCCTCCGGCTGCGGCAGGTGCTCCTGAACCTGCTGAACAACGCGATAAAGTTCACCGACGACGGATCGGTGACCCTGTGGGGCCGCGCGGAGGGGGAGCAGGTGCTGTTCGAAGTGCGGGACACCGGTATCGGCATGAGCGGCGAGGAGATGGCGCGCATCTTCCAGCCGTTCGAGCAGGCCAGCTCCGGCACGACCCGCCGCTTCGGGGGTACCGGCCTGGGCCTGACGATCTCGCGCCACATCCTGCAGGCCTGGGGCGGCACCATGACGCCGTCCTCGGTCGAAGGCATCGGCTCCACCTTCCGCGTCGAGCTGGTCCTGCCCGAGGTCGAGGAGGAGGAGGACCCCACCACCAGCGCCCACGATCCGTCCCTGGTCGAGCGCTCGCTGCGCCTGCTCGTGGCCGAGGACAACCCGGTCAACCAGATGATCATCAAGCGGATCCTCGAGCGCAGCGGGCACGAGGTGGTGCTCGTCGACGACGGCGAGCCGGCGGTCGAGCACGCCCAGGACGGGTTCGACGCCATCCTGATGGACATGCGCATGCCTCGCGTCGATGGCGTGCAGGCCACCGCCAGGATCCGCGAGGCCGAGCGGGCGGACAGGAGCCGCCGGGTGCCGATCATCGCGCTCACCGCCAGCGCCCTCGCCGAGGAGCGGCAGCGCTGCCTGGATGCGGGCATGGACGCCTACCTGACCAAGCCGGTCGACCGGGCCCGCCTGGCGCGGCTGCTGGACCAGCTGGTCGAAGACGGAGCGCACCGCCATGCGTCCTGATCTCGCGCGCCCCGTGCAGACCTGGCTGTGGCTCGGCGCCATCGGCCCGGTGGTCAGCCTCGCCATCGCCGGCGTGCTCGCCGTGGGTGGGCAGCTCGCGCTGGCCCTGGTGTTCGTGCTGGTCACGGTGGTCTACGCCGCGGTGCTGGTCCTGGTCTCCCGGGAGCTCGCTCGCGTGGTCCAGGCCGGGGCCGTGCCTGCTGCGGAGGTGGCGCGTCGACAGCCTGCGCCCGACCCCACCCCCGCACCCGCACCGGTGCCCAACGGCACGCCCGTCGCGCCCAGGCGCACGGATCCGGCCCTGCTGGCCTCCATGAGTCATGAGATTCGAACACCACTCTCGGCAATCGTCAGCCTGCTGGAGCTGGGTCGGGAGAGCGGGGACGCCGAGGCGCGGGCGGAGTACGCCGGGCTCACCGAGGATGCCGCCCGCAACCTGATGCAGGTGGTGGACGACGTGCTCGACCTGTCGCGCATCCAGGCGGGCAAGGTGGACGTCGACGTGCGGCCGGCCGACCTGGTCGCGCTGGTCACCGACGTCGTCGAGCGGGCCCGGGTCCGCGCCGATGCCCGGGGCCTGCGGGTGCAGTGGAGCGGGGAAGTCGGCTCGCCGATCCGGCGCATGGATCCGGCGCGGCTGGGTCAGGCGCTGTTCAACCTGCTGGTGCACCTGGTCAACGCGACCCGCGAGGGCTGGGTCGGGCTGGAGCTGGCTGCGGACGGCGATCGGGTGACCTTCGAGGTGCGCGCCGGGGGGTTGGTCTCGGCTGAGCAGCCGACCAGCGGACTGGGCCCGACCATCGCCGCTGGGGTCCTGGAGCTGTTCGGCAGCACGCTGGTCGCCTCGACCGATCCCCACGGCGCGTTCCGCTACACCTTCGAGATCGACCTGCCTGTCGTGGGCGACGAGAGCAGCGAGCTGGAGCCGTCGGTCGCGGTCTCGCTGCGTCCGCTGCGTCTGCTGGTCGCCGAGGACAATCCGGTCAACCAGCTGATCATCCGCCGAGCCCTCGAGGGCATGCGCCACGACGTCGACATCGTCGGCTCGGGCGAGCTGGCCCTGGAGCGCGCCCACCTGGGCTACGACGCGGTCCTCATGGACGTGCGCATGCCTGGCCTGAGCGGCACCGACGCCACCCGCGCCATCCGCGCCCGAGAGCGGGTGCTCGGCCGGCCTCGGGTCCCGATCATCGCGCTGACTGCGAGCGCCACCTCCGATCAGCGGGACGCCTGCCTGGCAGCGGGCATGGATGCCTGGCTCACCAAGCCCCTGGATCGGCGGCGGTTGACCAAGGCGCTCGCGGATCTGATCGACGACGAGGATGAAGGGTCGGTCCGGGTCGGACACTGATCGGGCATCGGGAGGGAGCCCATGCATGCATGCAGCCGCTGTGACACGCCCATTCCTGGCGTTCCAGGCGCCAGATGTCCCCACTGTGACGGGCATCGGCCGGTCAACTCACACGGAGCGGTCGCGCTGCTCGGCCTGTCGCTGGTCGCCGCGGGCATGCAGGCCTGCGTGTCGCACTACGGCATCGAGGTGACCGCCGAGGACCTCGACCAGGACGGCTACTTCGACAGCGTCGACTGCAATGACGATGATCCGGACATCCACCCGGACGCCGTGGAGACCGCGGACGACGGGGTGGACAGCAACTGCGACGGCGAAGACAACCCGCAGGCGTGAGGGCCGTCCTCAGGATTCAGGCCAGTCTTCCTCGATGATCTCGAAGCGGCCGAAGTCGTAGGGGTTGCCGGCGGGCGCCTGCACCCGGACCAGGCGCTCGCGCTTGCCCTGACGCTTCAGGGTGTGGGCCCGGTGGTAGCAGAACGGCATGTTGCCCCGGCGACCGAGCGTGCTGTGGGTCGTGAACGAGCAGCCGGCCATGCAGGTCTCGGCATACTCGCAGGTGCGGCAGAAGCCCCACAGCTCGTCGACCGAGCGGTGGCGGGACACGCCGATGGTCTCGTTGTCCCAGAGGTCTGCGAGGCTCATGTCGCGGAGGTTGCCGCCGGCGTAGGGCGCGGTCGGCAGGGACGGGCAGCCCTTCACGACCCCGTCGGACTCGATGCCGATCAGGTACTTGCCGGCATTGCAGCCCTGCCACCAGGTGGCCTCGTGGCCCGGCCTCGAGCGCAGGGTGATCTCGTGGGGGCCGTAGTAGCCGAGGTTGTTGCCCGCCTGGATCCGCATCGCGCGCTCGGGCGGCAGGCCTTGGGCGCGGACCCGCTCGACCTCCTGGCGCTGCAGGGCGGCGAGGGTGTCGATGACGTCGAGGATCATCCAGGGCTGGAGGATCCACTCGGGCCTGTCGGCGGCGCGACCCATCGGAACGGTCAGCTGGCCGCGCCAGGCGCGCACGCCCTTCTCGCGGAGCAGGTCGACCAGCTCGGGCACAGAATGGCGGTTCATCCGGTTGATCTGCGAGTTTGTCGTCACGATCATGCCGGCGTCGCGGGCGGCGTCGAGGGCGCCCAGGGCGGCCTTCCAGCTGCCGGGGCTGTTGCGGAGCAGGTCGTGCTCGGGCTCGAGGCCGTCGATGGACACGCCGACTGCGGACAGGCCGGCCTCGGCCAGGGGCACGGCGCGCTTGCTGGTGAACCCGCGGCCACCGGTCTGCATGGTGACCCGCACCCCGCCGTCGACGAGGCGGCGGATGACGTCGGCGCAGTCGGGGCGCAGGTAGGCCTCCCCGCCGATCAGCGTCACCTCGCGGAAGCCGAGGCGGACGATCTGATCGGCCACGTCGAGCAGCTCCTCGGTGGAGAGCTCGTCCGGGCGGGCCTTGGCCGCGCGTGAGCCGCAGTGGGCGCACGCGTGGTCGCAGCGCAGGGTGATCTCCCACACGGCGTAGACGGGGGAGGGCTGACCGACCTCTTCGGGTCGGATGTCACGGACGGCGTTCTTGGTGGTCATGGTGAACGATACGTCGCCTGATGAGGCGGCGTCCTTCAGGTCGCTCGGTCGCCGCGGTGGATTCAGTCGGGGCGCTCGGGATCCGATCGACCGGCGGGAGGCCGCCGCCGTGTCGAGCAGACTCACCACGCTGCTGAAGACCGGCGCGAAGCCGGGCAGCACCGCCGGGCAACGGCGTCACCTCATGCTGTCGAACTTCGTCGGCATCGTGGGACCGCTGCTCAACCTGGGCTTGATCGGCGCCAGCTTCCTGGAGGGTGCGCACGCGCGGGCGATCGTGCTGATCGTCTTCGGGTCGCTGTACGCGCTCCAGCTCCCGCTGGCCGCCGCAGGGCTCGACCGCGTGGGCCGCCACCTCATCGCGTTTTCCGCCGGCGCCACGGTCATGTGCCTCCACGCCATCGACCCTACGTCCCCGTTCTGGGCCATGACCGGCGTGACCGGCATCGTGTCCGTGATGTTCTTCAGTGCCGAGGAGCCCGTCGACGTGACGGTCCACGTGGCGCTGCACTTCATCTACGCCCTCGTCATCTTCTTCGTCCCGCTCGACGGCCTGTCCGCGCTGCTGGACCAGCCCCCGATGCCTCCGTGGATCTGGGCCTCGATCATGCTCTTCTGCCTGCCGCTGGCTCCCGCCATGATGGCCGAGCTGAACCGCCAGGTCGCGCACCACGAGGCCGAGCAGCTCGCGACGAACGACGCGCTCGTCGCCGAGGTCCAGCGCCGCGAAGCCCTGACCGCCACCCTCGAGGAGCAGGCGGTCGCGCTGGCGGAGCAGACCCGCCTGGCCCGTGCGGCGAGCGAGGCCAAGTCGAGCTTCCTGGCCAACATGAGCCACGAGATCCGCACACCGCTGGCGGCGATCATCAGCCTCACCGAGCTTGCCGGCGAGTCGGACGATCCGGCCGAGCGCGCCCGCTACCAGGGCCTCACCGCTCGCGCGGCCCGGCACCTGCTCCAGGTGGTCAACGACGTGCTCGATCTCTCCAAGATCGAGGCCGGCAAGCTGGAGCTGGACCCGGTGCCCACCGACGTGCAGCTGCTGGTGGACGATGTCGTCGAGCTGGTCCGCTCCCGGCCCGACGCCGGGCACCTGCAGATCGTGCGCACCGGCGACGTGGGTCATGGGATGCGCGAGGTCGACCCCCTCCGGCTGCGTCAGGTGCTGCTCAACCTCATGAGCAACGCCGTGAAGTTCACCGAGCACGGCTCGGTCCGGCTGCATGTCGAGGCCGACGGCGACCACATCCGCTTCGCGGTGAGCGACACCGGCATCGGCATGACGCCGGAGGCGCTCGCGCGGATCTTCCAGCCCTTCGAGC
>CALATR010001213.1 GCA_937891875.1 uncultured Pseudomonadota bacterium
CGCGGGGTGCTCACGGACGACGACCGCTCGGTCGGGGACTCGCCCCTGTTTGCCGAGGCGGGCGGGGACCTCTCGTGCACGACGTGCGCGGTGCAGACGGTCAACGACCCCGGCAGCGACCGCATGGCGCCGGCCCTGGCGGCGGGTCAGCTGGTGCGCACGCGGTCGGACGCGGACAACGAGGAGGCGCTGGCCGGAGACACCACCCGCCGGGACGCCGCCCTCGCCAGCGGGGCCCACGCGGTCTCGACCGACTGGCCGACCCCCCACCCGGACACCGGCTATGTCGTGGCGTTCGAAGGGGGCTTTCCGGCTCGCTGCAACCCGGTGACCGCGCCGGCCGCCTGCACACCCGAGGCCCTGGAGGAAGCGCGATGAGGGGGATGCTGCTGATCCTGGCGTTGATCGCGTGCAAGAGCGATCCGGTGCTGCCGACCGACCCGCCGGAGGTGCGCACGGTGAGCTCGACGGTGCCCGAGGGCTCGACCGACCGCGGCGTGCTGGTCGCCTACATCGGCGACCAGGGGTACGGGATCCGCTCCCGGGCCGTGCTCTCGCTCATCCGCGACCGCGGGGCCGATCTGGTCGTGCACGCCGGCGACTTCGACTACCGCGACGACCCCGAGTCGTGGAAGGCCCAGGTGGAGGGCACGCTCGGGCCGGGCACGCCCTACCTGGCGGTGATCGGCAACCACGACACCCACGCCTGGGAGGGCTACCAGCCGATCATCGCCGAGTGGTCGACCGGCGTGCCCGACCTCGCCTGCCACGGCGAGCCGGGTCTGGCCCAGGTCTGCTCCTTCCGCGGGCTCGACTTCTTCCTGGGATCTCCCGGCCTCGGCCCGGGCGGCGCCGCGTTCTTCGAGACCGAGCTCGCCCGCAGCACGGCCATGTTCCGCACCTGCGTGTGGCACTACAACCAGGAGGACTTCCAGGTGGGCCGCAAGGGCAACCAGGCGGGCTACGCGCCCTACCAGGCCTGCGTGAAGCACGGCGCCCTGATCGTGAACGGCCACGAGCACAGCTACTCCCGGACCAGGACGCTGACCGATCCCGGCAACGAGAGCGCAGGTCACGGGGCCACCGGCGATCCCGAGACCGGGCTGCTCGGGCCGGGGCACGGGGTGGTCGTGGTGAGCGGGCTGGCCGGCGCCAGCAGACGCTCGTACAACGCCGAGGATCACGACGACGACACCTGGTGGGCGGGGATCTACGCGGGCGGGCGGCACCACAGCAACGGCAACGAGTTCGAGACCGAGCTGACCGACGGCGTCTTCTTCGTGCACTACGCGACCGCGGATCCCCGCAAGGCCGAGGGCTGGTTCGAGAACGTCGACGGCACGATCATCGACCGGGTCAGCTTCGTCACTCTGCCTCGGCCCTAGCAGCCTGTGGCACCTTGCCCAGGCGCTTGCCGAGGGCGAGGGTGAAGCCGTTGCCGGCCCGGGCCTCCAGGTGCAGGCCGTGGCGGGTCTCGACCCGGGCGTACACGCGGACCTGGGCGGCGGGCTGCCAGGTGACGCAGCGATCGAGGTCGAAGTCGGCGGAGCACGCGCCGATCTCCGACGCCACCCCGCCGCGCACGCCCAGGACGGCGGCGGGACTCATGCGCTTGCTGCCCACCTTGGCGAGGGGCCGCAGCCGCCAGGCGAACTCCAACAGGCCACCGCCAGCCGGGATGATCCCGGTGCCGGTCTCCCCGATGGGGCCGACCCGCACGGGCAGATCGTAGGTGACGAAGGGCACGGCGAGGCGTCCGTACGCCCCCACCCGCACGATGGTGCTCGGCGACTCCGGGGTCGGGATCACGACGGTGCCCCCGCCCTCGAGCCAGACCAGGGCGGTCACGTCGGACACGGAGAACGTGGGCGCGACCATCCACTGCGCGGCGAGGCCCCGCTCTTGATCGGGGTACATCGCCAGCTCCGGGCCGATCCAGAACTGGTTCGTGATCGGATCGGCGCCGCCCTGCAGGGCGAGGGAGACGGCGTGGCGTGGGGCGTCGACGGGCTCCTGGGCGAGCGCCGTCCCGGCGAGCAGCGCGGCGAGGATCATCCGCACTCCGCGACGGTGACGTCGTAGGCGTCCTGGCAGTCGATCCGGCAGCTGTCGTCGATGTCGCCGCAGGTGCGCAGGCAGCCGGCCCAGTCGTCCTCGCACTGGTCGCGGCAGTCGAGGTCGGCGCACCCGTCCAGGCACTCGGTGCGGTCGGTGCGGCACTCGGACTCGCACCCGCTGTTGTCGTCCTGGCAGCGGGCCTCGCAGGTGCCGCGCTGGTTGACGGCGTCCTGCTCGCAGGCGCGGCGGCCGCATGCCGAGAGCAGCGCCAGGGCGGCGAGCGCGGCAGTGAGCGGCTTCACGACGGATCGCATGGGGTCTCCAGCTTCGAGCGGGCTGCAGGGTATCCTGCCCATCCCATCGCGGATGCCACATGATCCCCGCGCGCAAGCGCCCCCTCTTCAATCGACTCTTCGTCGCCTACGCGCGCGGGCTCCTGCGCAAGCACTTCGTGGCCGTCCGGGTGGCCGGCGTTCACCACGCGACCGGGGTCCTGGCGCGTGGGCCGGCGGTCTTCATCGCCAACCACACCGCGTGGTGGGACCCCATCGTGCTGATGTGGCTGTCGAACTACCTCTTCGCGGACGCGGGCCCGAGCGACGGCTACGCGATGATGGACGCCCGCAACCTGCGCAAGCTGCCGTTCTTCCGGGCGCTCGGCGTGTTCGGCGTCGACCTCGCGGACCCCGCCGATCGCGCCGCGGTCGTCGACTACGCGGTCGGGCTGCTGCACGGACCCGGCGCCCAGGTCTGGCTGTTCCCCCAGGGCGCCGAGCGGCCGGTCACCGAGCCCCTCGTCTTCCGTGCCGGCGCCGCCCGGATCGCGCTCCAGGCGGGCGTGCCCGTCGTGCCCATGTCCGTCCGCTACGAGCACGGCCGGCACGACAAGCCGACGGCCTACCTGGTCTTCGGCGAGCCCCTGCAGCCCGGCGATGGCGGCGAGGCGGACGTCGCAGCCCAGGAGGCCGCGGTGCGCGCCGGCCTTCAGCACATCGAGGCCGAGGTGCGGGCGGCGGCGCGGCGGGAGGAGAGCATGGCCATCGCCTTGCCAGGAAGAACGCCCCTTCTGGGCGCGATCGCGACCTCCGTGCTGGCGGTGGTGAGCGGGAAGCGACCGCGCTCGGGGCGCGCCTAGAACGCTCCGCCGATCATCAGGTGGCCGGTCGCCGCGAGGCCGAAGCCGACCGGGAACTGCTCCTGGGGGCGGACCTCGAAGGTCGGGCCGGCGTGGCCCCCGACGTCGAGGATGACGGTGTCGGACAGGAACACCCGCCAGCCCAGGCCGTACAGGAACGGAAATGACGTCCACACCCGGTTCGGTCGCGGGGCCCAGCGGTCGGGGTCCTCGCGGGCGCCGGTGCGCTGGAAGTGGAAGGACAGCTCCCCGTACCAGTTCGTGCCCGCGCGGCCCGAGGGGTAGACCCGGCCGGCGCCGGCCACGTGGATGCGCCCGCGCACGGGGTTGCCGCCCAGCTCCAGCCGGGCGCTGGTGCGGCGATCGATCCGCGCCTCGATCGACAGCTGCGCCATCGCGTCGACCGCGAACCACTCGATGTCGCCGAGGTTCAGGCTCGCTGCCATCCGCGGCCCCACCGCCAGCACCACCTCCGGGTCGGGCGCGGGCTCCTCCTCCGCATGAGCGGGGGTCGCGCCCCACAGGGCGAGCAGGCACAGGATCGTCGTCACGAGCCCTCCCAGCGAGGCCGGCGCATCGTAGCCCACAGCGGTGTCGCCGTCGGGTAGCGCCCGGTCGTGAAGCGTGCGTGGAACGTGCTCCACGACGGGTCCCGTTGCCGTATGCTGCGGGCGATGACTGCGAACCTGCCGAAGCCGACCGCCCGGTTCGTCGCCGGGATGCTGGGCCGGGTCCCCCCCGCGGAGACCCACGCCACCTGCGCGTCCTGCGCCCTGTGCGAGGGCGGTGGCGACGGCCGCCGACCCCGCGGCCGGACCGCGCTCTCCCCCGACGTGAAGTGCTGCTCCGACCTGCCGGTGCTGCCCAACTTCCTCGTCGGAGGCATCCTCGCCGACGGCACCGACGACGGTCGCGCCACCCTGCGGGCCCGCCTCGCCCGGGAGCGCCACACCCCCCTCGGCCTCGGTGACGCCCCCGGCGCGCCCGCTCCGCTCGGCCCCGATCGCCCCGCGTGCCCGCACCTGCTCGACGGACGCTGCACCATCCACGCCTTCCGGAATGCCGGTTGCACGACCTTTTTCTGCAAGCACGAGCGTGGGGCTGCCGGCCGCCGCGCCTGGGTCTCCCTGACCGCCGTGCTCCGCGCCATCGAGTCTCGGCTCGCCCTGTGGTGCTGCATGGAGCTCGGGGTGCCCGAGGTCACGCTGCAGCACCTGGTCGCCCTCGGCGGCTCCGTGCCCGGCCTGGCGGCAGACGGCTCGGTCACCGCCGATCGCCTGTGGTCCGGGATCGCCGACCGCGAGGCCTTCTACGTCGCCTGCCACGAGCGGGTCTCCGCCCTGTCCTGGGATGAGGTCGCCACGCTCGCCGGTCCGGAGGTGCGCGCCCTGGGCCGGGTCGCCCGCGCCGCCTGGGACGCGCTCGACGCTCCGCTGCCCCAGGCCCTGCGCCCGGGCATGCACACGGTCGTCGCCGTCGGAGAAGACGGCGTGCTGGCCGAGACCTACAGCTCCATGGATCCGATCGGCCTGCCCAGCCTGCTGCTGGCCGTGCTCCACCACTTCGACGGAAGGCCGACCGCCACCGTGCTCGAGCAGCTTGCGCGCGAGCAGGGCGTGGCGCTGGACGAGGCCTTCCTCCGCGAGCTGGTGGACTTCGATGTGTTGTCGGGGGTTGCAGGCCCCACCTGACCCCCTGGAGGGTTCGTGCTGATCGTCTTGTCGCTCCTGGCCCACGCGGGGCCGTACGCTCCGCAGAAGGCGTGGCAGCCCGGCACCCTGGGCGCGCTTCCGGCGCCGTGGAGCGCGGTCGCCTCGCCCAGCGAGGACGCGGTGGTCGTGCTCGACGGGGACGGTCGGCTCACCATGGTCGACGCCACGACGCTGGAGGTGCGCTGGCAGGTGCCCTTCGTGGTGGGCGACGCCCCGGTCCGCGGCCAGCTCGCGTTTGGTCCGGGTGGACTCGCCGTCGCCGCCGGACCCCGGGACCAGGCCGTGCGGGTCGCCATCCTCGACCCCGTGGACGGGCGGATCACCCCGCTGGGGCGCACGCCAGAAGGTGCGTTGATCCTCGATCTCGACTGGATCGACGGCCAGAACCTGCGCACCCGCTCCCGCGAGCCCGAGGCGGACAACCCCATCGACACCCTGGTCGAGCGCACCTGGGGACCCAAGCCCTCGGAGCGCGAGATCTCGGCCTGGATCTTCGCCCGTCGCTACGCGTCGACCGGCTCGGACCGGGTGTTC
>CALATR010001214.1 GCA_937891875.1 uncultured Pseudomonadota bacterium
CCCGCCGCCACTTCGGCGATCGTGTGGTGGCGCGGGTACGCTGGGGGCAGCTCGCCACAGACGACGCCCGCACCCTGGTCGAAGCGGTCGAGGAGGGCTGGTGGTACACCGCACGGCTCCCTGACGACCGGATCGTCTGCGCCCTGCACACCGACCCCGCCCACGCCGGAGCGGTCCGCAGCGATGGGGCCTGGGAGGACGCGCTGCGCCGCTCCGTTCACGTCCGCGCGGCGGTGGAGGGGGCGCGCTGGACCGACGGACTCACCGCGGACGCGTCGCCGAGCTGGCTCGACACGGCGGCAGGCGATCGCTGGCTCGCGGTCGGGGATGCGGCCCAGGCCTTCGACCCGATCGGCTCGCAGGGCATGTTCCACGCGCTCTACACCGGACTCCGCGGCGCCGAGGCCCTCCTGAACGGGACCACCGAGGAGTACCTCGAGCGCCTGCGCACCATCCGGGAGACCCACGCCGGTCAGCGGGCGTGGGTCCTGTCGCAGGCGAGGACGCGGGCGCGGGGTCGATAGCAGCAGGTCGAAGGCCCGGATCTCCCCGGTTGAGCACTGCTCGGTAGCCGATCGCGCCAACAGACCATCGATCCGTGCCAGCCACTGGATCCCGGGCCGGCGACCGGACACGTTGCAACCGACCCCAGCCCCCGGGAGGTGCCGTGATCACCCTCTCCATCAACGGCGAGACCCGCGAGGTCGACGTCGAAGCGGACATGCCCCTGCTCTGGGTGCTCCGCGAAGAGCTCGGCCTGCGCGGAACCAAGTTTGGATGCGGCATCTCCCAGTGCGGCGCCTGCACGGTCCACGTGGACGGCAAGGCGGTGCGCTCCTGCGTGACCCCGGTCAGCCTGGTCGCCGGCAGCGAGGTCCGCACCATCGAGGGCCTCGGCACGCCCGAGGCACCCCACCGGGTGCAGCAGGCCTGGATCGACCACCAGGTCCCCCAGTGCGGCTACTGCCAGTCGGGCATGCAGATGGCGGCGGCGGCGCTGCTCGAGGAGATCCCCGAGCCCACCGACGAGGACATCGACAAGCGGATCACCAACATCTGCCGCTGCGGCTGCTACGAGCGGATCCGCGCCGCGGTCCACACGTCCGCGAAGGGGGCCTGAGATGAAGATCTCCCGACGCGCCCTGCTCATCACCGGCGGCATCGTCGGCGGCGGCCTCGCCATCGGCCTCATCGGCGTCGCGGGCACCGCTGGCTACATGGCCACCCACGAGCTCCGCGGCGACCAGCGCGCGGACCTGCCGATCGGCTCCGGCGAGCTGGTGGCGGAGTGGATCACCCTCACCGCCGACGGCACGGTGACCCTGCTGACGCCCCACACCGAGATGGGCCAGGGCGCCAACACCGGCCTGCGCCAGATCGTCCTGGACGAGCTGGACGCGGATCCCGAGAAGACCGTCGTCAAGCCGGCTCCGGCCCTGCCCGGCTTCGCCAATGGCTACATCGTCTACGCCCTGTTCAGCGAGATGACCGGCGAGCCCGAGGGCTACCTCAAGCGCCTGATGGACAACGCCGTAGCTGGCCTGGCGCAGTCGATGAACGCCCAGATCACCGGTGGCAGCATGTCCGTGCGCGGCACGGGCTGGTTCGGCCTGCGCCCCGCCGCCGCCGCCGCCCGGGTCCTGCTCACCCGCGCCGCCGCCCAGCACCTGGGTGTGGCCGAGTCGGAGCTTCGGACCGAGGACGGCATGGTCCTCCACGACGCCTCCAAGCAGGCCGTCGACTACGGCACC
>CALATR010001215.1 GCA_937891875.1 uncultured Pseudomonadota bacterium
ATCGCCGCGGCTTGTCACACTTGTCGGCCTGACCCCGGTCCCCGGCGACCCCGTCGCCCGGTGTAGCCTCTCTCGTCCTGACCCCTTCGAGTGGATGCGACCACGTCGGATCCGTGAGGGACGTTGCCATGGCGGATCGAGGTGCAACCTCTCTCGTCCTGACCCCGGAGTCCCGGAGTCGCCGCTTGTCACACCTGTCGGCCTGACCCCGGTCCATCCGGTCCGCCCACCCGCAGAAACTCCACGTGGAACCTCACCTCTCCGTCGGGCTCCACCTCGTGCAGCTGCTCGGGCTCGGCGATCGCGGACTCGCCGGCGGTCAGCACCACGGTCGCCTGTCCGGGGACCCGGAGGATCAGCCGCCCGTGGGTCACGACGATCCGCCCCCAGACGCCGGCCTTGGTGCTGTGCTCGCGCAGGAGTCCGGCTGGAACGGTGTCCTGGTCGAACTCGCGGGTGCGCTTGTAGGGGACGGCGTCGGTCGGAAGGCCCATTCGGTCGGATAACGTCCGCCGCGGGTCGCGGTCACCACCAGCGGGTGACGCCGACCTGGGCCTGCACGATGGCGCTGGCCTCGAGGCCGTCGGTGCGGCCGCCCCAGCCGTAGGTCGACTCGGTGTTGCCGACGTAGAGTGCGGCGGTGGTCGTGGCCTGCAGGCTCCACGCAGCGTCGATGTCGTGCTCGACGTGGATGCCGGCCCGCGGTCCGAAGAGCACGTCCGCGCGGAGCATCGAGAGGTCCTTGCGATCACGCCAGGTGCGGAAGTCGACGCAGGAGCCGAACGCGGCGCCGAAGATGCCGTCCTTCCAGCGCACCAGCGGCACGATGGCGTGAAAGCCGATCACGTGATCGACCTGCAGCAGGGTGTCGAGCCCCTTGGCTGCGTTGTCAGAGAACAGGATCAACCGGAGGTTCCGGTCGGGTCGCAGGCTGATGTGGCCGCCGAGCATGGGGGCGCCGGCCCCGCCGTACCAGACCCCCGCCCGGGTGCCGAGGCCGACCCGGTGGGGATCTGCGCGCTCTCCTGCCGCGGCTTCCGCGTCGATCGACTCGGCGGTGGCGACCTCGACCCCTTCGGCGTCCGGTGCAGCGTGGGCGAGGGGAGCGAGCAGGGCGAGGGCGGCGAGCATCGGACCTCCGGGGTGTGGAGGTGGGACACCGCGGACGCGCGCGAGCGTCACCCGGTCAGAACGCCTGACCGAAGCGGATGGTCAGCTGGGGCCGCGACCACGGATCCACCGCCACCCCGTCCGCATCGTCGACCCCGGACACATGCGCGGGCAGACCCACCGTCACCCCACCGAGCGCGGGGTTCGCGCCCAGCAGGTCGACCACCACGGCCAGCCCGGCGGTCAGGCCGACCACGCTCGCGTCGTGCCCCTCGACCGTGCGCAGCCAGGCCGCCTCCGCCCCCGCGGTCAGCTGGATCTCCGACAGCCACGCCGCGCCGAGCAGCGGCACGCTGGCGCCGCGGATGGGGGCCCAGCGCAGCTCGCCGCGGCCGGCAGTCCGCGCCACGCCGATCTCGATGCCGGGTGTCAGGCTCACCGCCGACGACGGACCGCCCAGCCAGAGCAGCCGCTGACGGGTGTCCCCCGCGGCGATCCCGGCGCCGAGCCGACCGGCGATCGCCCACCGGGGATGGGGGGAGACCACCCCCGCCCCTGCGACCTGGGCCTGCCCCCAGCGGGTGTCCTCGGTCGGCGCCAGCCCGCCGGTCACCCAGGCGCCCAGCATGCGCCCGCGCAGCGGAAAGAGGGCCGAGATCCTGGTGTCCCACACGTAGGACGCCGTGCCGCTCACGGTGAACACCGACGCGTCCCCGTCGGCGAATGCCGGGTTGCTCCACGCCGCGTCCGCATACAGCCCGAAGCGGTGGGGTCGGGACAGGCCGTCCTGCTGGGGGCCGCGCCGGTGCATCCATCCCAGCGAGATCCCGGGCAGATCCTGCTGATCCACCGTCACGCTCGCGACTGCGATGTTGCGGTTGTCGTCCCGTCCCCGCGCCCAGGCGATCGCGTGGCCCGACACGAAGCGCTCCGTCAGGTTGACCGTGTCGATCCAGGCCGCCCCCAGGATCACCAGCCGCGGCGGGTAGCTGTCGCCGACCCGCGAGGTCTGGCGCATGAGGCCGCGCGGATCGACCACCACCCGACCCGGACGCCCGGCGGTGGCCATGTGCACCTCGCCGGGACCGGGCGGCAGGACCTCGCGGTGGATCTCCCCGTCGATCCGCACCTCGAGGACCTCGCTGGGCGCGTCGACCGGCGCGACTCGGCTCACCCGCACCCCGTCGTCCGCGAGGGACAGGGTCAGGTCCTGATCCGGGTAGGCGTGCTGCCAGCCCTGCACCCGACCCTCGCCCGCCGCCGCGTCCACCACCAGCTCGGCGGTCGATCCCCAGCTCAACAGACCTGCGGCCGCGCGCAGGGCCTCCTCGTCGGTGGTCGCCGCCAGCTGGGCGGCCAGGGCCTCGGTGGGACCGTGGGGGGCGAAGCGCTCGACGAGATCGTCCCGGAGGGGATCCTCTGGATGCGGAGCCCCGAAGACGTCCGCCCAGAACGGCAGGCGTCGATCGTTGAGGATCGCGTCCACGACTGGATTCCAGGAGAACCAGCGCAGCAGGCCGCGGGCGTCCGCCGCCGGGGCCAGCCGGGTCGCCAGCGAGGCCGCGAGCGCGCACTCGAAGGGGGCGG